>PUKZ01000095.1 GCA_003550725.1 Bacteroidales bacterium
ATTTAGTAGTGCCTAATAAAAACTTGATAAAAAAGTTTGAAAAAATCAAGGCTGTGGTTCCGCCACCACAAAACTACGCATCAAGGGCTAAAATATTTGCAATGTCGCTTTTAGCTTTGATTTAATTTTTGAGAGTGTTTTAATCTGTATTATATTTTTTATACTTTTCCATAACTTTATGGAGCGACTTCAAATATTTTTTAACGCCCTTTTCGCTTGTTTTGTAGGTGCCTTCACCAAAGGCCGGAGGACGGTTTTAAAAACCGGCAGTGATAATAATTTAATTTTTGTAGAGTTGGGGTTTTGTGCTAAAACTAAGTTTTACAGTCATTTATAACAAAGTGGCTTAAAAATAATCTTTTATCAAAATATACTTTAACATGCCTTATTCCAAAGTATGCCATCAAAAGCTGGTATAAGGCAGTGCGTTGGCCTGCCCAAACAGGCGGCGGCGAGGGCGTGAATTAAAAAATTTTAAGGAAAGCGCCGGCTTTCCGCATTAGGACACCCAAAAATAACAAATTATTCCTGATTATCAGTTTATTATATAGGTGTCCAAAAGAATGTGCAAAAAACAGGAAAAATTAAAATAAAATTCTTTTTTAAAACAGTGTATTATATAAAAACATTTTAGTTTTTTAAATAATCTTCAAGCTATTCATTTTGAATCCAAAAATCACTTATTTAATAATTTTATAATTTTACAAAAGAAATTTATTATTTTTGTGCCACAATTTAACATTTTCACATATTAATATGGCAACAACAGCAGATTTCAGAAATGGTTTATGCATAGAACATAATAACGAGCTTTACACGATTGTAGAGTTTCAGCACGTAAAACCCGGTAAAGGCGGTGCTTTTGTACGTACGAAACTAAAGAATTTGAAAACCGGAAAAATTTTACAAAACACTTTTAATGCCGGTGTAAAAATCAATATAGCAAGGGTTGAAAAACGACCTTACCAGTTTATTTACAAAGATGATACAGGATATCACTTTATGCATAATGAAACTTTCGAACAAGTTGTTATACAGGAGAATATAATAAATGCACCTGAATTAATTAAAGAAGGGCAGGAAGTAGAAATTACGTTTCATGCCGATACCGAGACACCACTTATATGTGAACTTCCTCCATTTGTTGAACTGGAAATAACCTATACTGAGCCTGGTGTAAAAGGTGACACGGCAACCAACACGCTTAAGCCGGCAACCGTTGAGACAGGCGCAGTGGTTAATGTTCCGCTTTTTGTTAATACAGGTGAAAAAATAAAAGTTGATACCCGCACAAAAGAATATTCTGAACGCGCAAAAAAATAATATTTAACGCTTAATTCACGAATAATGCAATTCAATCCGAACCAGAAACTCAGTGCTATAGCTAAAATGATAAATGCTGAATTTGATGGTGACCCAGATTTTCTCATTAAAGGCATTAATGAGATACACAAGGTACAACATGGTGATATTACCTTTGTAGATCATCCGAAATATTACGATAAAGCTCTAAAATCAAATGCTTCCACCATAATTATCAACAAAAAAATTAATCGCCCCAATGGTAAAGCACTTATATATTCAAATGATCCTTTTCGCGATTTTGTAAAATTAATAAAAAAGTTTAGGCCATTCCAGCCGGCATCTTCAATAATAAGCCCTACAGCTACAATAGGTGAAGGAACTACAATTCAGCCAAATGTTTTTGTTGGCAATCATGTAAAAATTGGCAAAAACTGCCTGATACATTCAAACACTTCTATTTATGACCATTCAATAATCGGTGATAATGTTATTATTCATTCGGGGGCTGTAATTGGCGCTGATGGTTTTTATTTCAAACGCAGGCCTGATTACCAGGACAAACTGGAAAGCGGCGGAAAAGTTGTTATTGAAGATCATGTCGAAATAGGAGCCTGCTGCACGATCGACAGAGGCGTTACCGGAGATACAATAATTGGATGGGGATCAAAAATGGATAATCACATCCATATAGGCCATGACTGCGAAATAGGGAAAAGATGTTTGTTTGCCGCACAGGTAGGTATATCTGGTTGTGTAACCGTTGAAGACGATGTGATTCTTTGGGGGCAGGTAGGCGTTCAAAAAGACCTTACAATAGGTAAAGGAGCTGTTGTGCTGGGACAATCAGGTATAGCAAAATCCTTAAAAGGAGGAACAGCCTATTTTGGCTCACCAGTACAAGAAGCCAGGAAAAAAATGAAGGAAATAGCAGCTTTAAAAAAACTGCCCGAAATATTTAAAAAATTATAGTAACACTCAGTAATTAAATAAAATTTTTGAACAGGAAAATATACACTGAATAACAAATTAATAAGCCCCGTTCTTTTTAAAATGTTTTATACTATATGTAAATTTTCCTTGCAATTATTTAGCTGATTTAATAATTTCGCAATTTTCACCTGGTAAATGAATTGTAGAAATAAGATAATTTTGATCAAAAAAAGTTTGTTATCATAAATATAATTATTTTCTTTGCATCTTGTTAAACTAAAAAATAGTTATCATGTCAGATATCACTGCAAGAGTAAAAGCAATTATTGTTGACAAGCTTGGCGTAGATGAGAAAGAAGTAACTCCGGAAGCAAGCTTTACAAATGATTTAGGTGCTGATTCTTTAGACACCGTTGAACTTATCATGGAATTCGAGAAAGAATTTAATATCGCAATTCCTGATGATGAAGCTGAAAAGATCAGTACTGTGGGCGAAGCTATTGCCTACATAGAAAACACAAACAAGTAGAACCTAAGAAGCTTTCAATGAAACTTCGTAGAGTAGTAGTAACAGGTTTAGGCGCAATAACTCCTTTAGGGAATAATATCCCTGATTTATGGGATGGATTACTTAAAGGAGTTAGTGGCGCCTCACCCATAACCCGTTTTGATGTATCTAATTTCAAATCTAAATTTGCATGCCAGGTTAAGGGTTATAATGCCAAAGATCACTTCGATCGCAAAGAATTGCGCAAATATGACCTTTACGCACAATATGCCATGTTCGCAAGTGAAGAGGCACTGAAAGACTCAGGTCTTGATTTGGAAAAAATTGACCTTGACAAAGCGGGTGTAATATGGGGTAGTGGTATTGGAGGTCTAGACACATTTTTGCAGGAAATTAGTGATTATGCAAAAAGTGATGGCACACCAAGGTTTAGTCCGTTTTTTATCCCTAAAATGATTGCAGATATTGCCGCAGGGCATATATCAATAAAATACGGGCTAAGAGGGCCTAATTTTACAACAATTTCGGCATGTGCTTCATCTGCTAATTCATTAGTAGATTCATTCAATTACATCAGATTGAATAAAGCTGATGTTTTTGTCACAGGAGGTTCGGAAGCTGCTGTTAACCCGGCAGGCGTTGGTGGTTTTAATGCAATGAATGCCATTTCTGTAAGAAATGATGACCCTGCAACGGCATCAAGGCCATTCGACAGAGATCGTGACGGATTTGTGCTTGGTGAAGGTGGAGGAGCATTGATACTCGAAGAATTGGAACATGCAAAAAAACGTGGTGCAAAAATTTATGCTGAAGTCGTTGGCGGAGGCTTATCAGCCGATGCATATCACATAACAAGCCCCCACCCCGAAGGTGTTGGCGCAAAAAATGTTATGAAATATGCACTAGATGACGCAGGCCTAAAACCCGAAGATGTTGATCATATCAATACTCATGGTACTTCAACTCCATTAGGAGATGTCGCAGAACCAAAAGCTATTGTAAATCTTTTTGGTGAACATGCCTACAAAATAAGCATAAACTCAACTAAATCAATGATCGGACATCTGCTGGGTGCTGCCGGAGCCGTAGAAGCAATTGCAACTATCCTGGCAATTAAGCACGATATAATACCTCCAACAATAAATCACTTTAATCCTGACCCTAACATCGACCCAAAACTCGACTTTACTTTTAATGAAAGTAAAAAAAGAAAAGTTGATGTTGCCCTAAGTAATACATTTGGCTTTGGTGGTCATAACGCTTCTTTGGTTTTTAAGAAGTTTACCGAATAAATCTTGTTTTGAGGTTACTGAAAAATATTTTTAATAAATATTGTGCTTCCGACAAAAAATTGATTGAAGCTATAAGTAATATTTTTGGGTTTACTCCTAAAAATATTGCCCCCTATAAATTAGCCTGCAAACATAAATCCGCAGCACAATATATTGCAAACGGCAATAAAATCAGTAATGAAAGGCTTGAGTTCCTGGGTGATGCTGTTTTGGGATGTGTTGTGGCAGAATATCTTTTTAAAAAATTCCCCTATAAAGACGAAGGATTTCTCACTGAAATAAGATCAAGAATAGTCAGTCGATCCAATTTAAATAACCTTTCCCGCAAATTAGGATTAAACAGGCTGATAAAAACACATGCCGGTGAAAATAAAACAAGTACATCAATACCGGGCGATGCTTTTGAAGCTTTTATAGGTGCAATATACCTTGACAAGGGTTATTCCTTTACAAAAGAAATTATAATTAATAAAATTATCAATTGCCACCTTGATATCGACGAATTGATAACCACCGATACCAATTTCAAAAGCAAGCTTATTGAATGGGGCCAAAAAAATAAAAAAAATGTCTGTTTCAAACTAATTGAAGAAAAAGATCTTAATGGAAAATTTAAAAATTATATAGTTAATGCCATTGTTGATGAAACTGTTATGGGATCCGGAGAAAATTATTCTATAAAAGGTGCTGAACAAAATGCTGCTAAAGCTGCATGGAATAAAATTAACAACAAATAATTAATCCTAATTTATTTTTTGACACCTAAACAATTATAAGCTAAAATATTTTGACCCTTCTTTAGATAATCTTTCAATATTTTTTCTACATTACAAGTATTTTCCGGATAATAATATTGCCAAACTATTGAATAATAAAAAAAAATAATTATTCTATAAAACTTATTTATTTTAATAAATAATTATGTTTTTAGCCTTATTTTTGTACAAAACCTCAACTATTCAAATACAAAACAAGTAATATATTTGCAATTATATAACTTTTTATGTATTTGAAACTTTAGATCTTATTCTATAGTTTTTCTAAACAGTTCATTGGCAAAATATATTTTAATGATTTTGAGGCTTTTTTTGCCTCATTTTGCAAAGCCTGGGTAAAATTTTGGATAATATTAATCATGGCAAAAAAATTACATCTAGATTTAAAATACGTGCCCGAATTTGAAGTAATAGGTATATTTACAAGTCTTGTGGATTATCGGTTATGTTGGTTAATCAATAAGAATTTATCAAAAAAATTTCAAAAAATAAATGATATCCGGCTTACTCCCTACAAATCAAAAAATAAAGAATATTTTTCATTGTTTGAGTATAAAAACCAGGATCTGGAGATCAAATATTACTTGCTGAAAAATTATAGCGGCCGGCAATTGTTATTGCCTGATAACAAAAGCCTTGATTATTTAATGCTATTAAAATCAAATGAAATAAGAATAGATATAAATGAACTGATCTCTAAATTGCGCAATATACCTCAAATTGCTGCAGCTATATGGTTTAACGATTTAGACAAAATAAAAAACCTTAATGATGTTCTGTACGAATTTGAAACAGCCATGGTCAACCGGCCTTAAAACAATTAAACTGATTTAAACTATAAAGGCTTAATGGCTGAAAACAAAATAAAAGCTCTCAAATAATCTCATGCCGGCATCTTACGCCCGGCAACAAAAAAAACTAAAATGGACAAACGACTGAAACTTTTTAAGCAACTACTAAATATAATGGATGACCTGAGAGAAAAGTGCCCCTGGGATAAAAAGCAAACCTATGAATCTCTCAGGCATTTAACAATAGAAGAAACCTATGAATTGGCTGATGCTATTATCGAAAATAATAGTGATGGAATAAAAAAAGAGCTGGGTGACCTACTCCTGCACATCGTTTTTTATGCTAAAATAGGTTCTGAAACCGGCCATTTTGATATCACCGATGTGCTTCAAAGTATATGCGACAAACTTACAGAGCGACATCCCCATATATATGGCAATGTGAAGGTAACATCCGATGAGGAAGTAAAAAATAACTGGGAAAAGATAAAAATGAAAAACAGCTCCAAAAAAGTCCTGGCAGGTGTCCCAAACACTCTGCCCGCTATGGTAAAAGCATACAGGATACAAGATAAAGTTAAAGGTGTAGGATTTGATTGGGAGAAACCTGTACAGGTATGGGACAAAGTACAGGAAGAGCTCAACGAGCTGAAAAGCGTTGCCGAAAATAACGGATCAGAAAAGGATCTTGAAAACGAGTTTGGTGATTTACTTTTTGCACTGATAAATTATGCCAGATTTATTAATGTTAACCCCGAAAATGCACTGGAAAAAACTAACAAAAAATTTATAAAAAGATTTGAATACCTTGAAAAGCAAGTTAAAGAATCAGGTAAAAATATGAAAAAAATGTCACTCAAAGAAATGGATGTCTTCTGGAATGAAGCAAAAAATAAAGAATAAAACCGAAAAAAATTAACTATCAGGCTATAGCGTTTTTAATAGTCATATCAGGGAAACAGGACCGGGGGATTTTACTAAATTTATTTCTATACTCACCAATAAAAAAATTTTGACTTACATACCTTTTAATTCACCAACAAATGTTATTATTCACAATAATACTAAGATTCAAATAGCAAGTGCAACACTTTTTATAAAATTACCTAAAAACATTTGTATAAAAGAAAAAAAATAACGTTATTTGCACCTCAAAATTAAAGAAGTTGAATCAATTGACATAATTAAAAATATTTCGAAAAATGCCCCGAGTTTGTCAAATCACAGGAAAAAAACCGATAGTGGGTAATCACGTATCCCACTCAAATATCAAAACTAAAAGAAGGTTCCTTCCTAATTTGCAGGAAAAAAAATTTTTCATTCCGGAAGAAAACCGCTGGATAAAATTAAAAGTTTCTGCAAAAGCGATCCGCATGATAAATAAGAAAGGAATTTCTGCATGTCTTAAGGAAGCCAGAGAAAAAGGATATATTAAATAGCTTTTATTATTATAAGTTATCAAAAAAGCGCTACCGGGAAATCCTGGTAGCGCTTTTTAATTATACAAAAGATGATTACGAATCATTTTATACTTTTTTACGCCAAAATTTTAGTACTAAATCAGTGGCAAATTTATTCGTTGCCCCTGGCAAATACCTTACTATGCTAATTATATGGACTAACGGGACAGGGAATTGCTTCGCGTTCTCTTTTTCTTTCTCCCTGGTTAAATTGATATATTATTGATATTTCATGGCTACCACCGGTTGAACCCAGCAGATTCGAAATAGTAAAATCATAACTATAACCAAAGCGAAAATCATCTGTTCTTAATGCTGCCATTAAAATTGCGGCATCATTATTGAAAGTGCCATGTACAGGATTGTTAAAAACAGGTATTCCTCTGTAAAGCAGTCCAATTGAAACAGGTTCTTTAGTCCAATATGTTCCGATATCGAGTTGATTAAAAGGTCCTTGATTTTTATATAAAAAAGTAAAGGAAACACTTTCTTCGGTTACACCAGCTAAAGGGCTACTTATTTTAAACCTGTAACCACCATAAAGTGATGTTTTTAACGGGATATTGCTTTCCTGGTTGGTCATAGACTGATCAGGTGTCATCAGGTGGTCGAAAGTAAAGCCCATCCATATATCCTGATTATAGGCAATTAATGAAGCCGAAGCATCAAAATATCTCATAGATTCTAATGTCAGGGAGGTTTGTGATGTATTTGTAAGCCCGTCACCATCAAGAGATAGCTGATCACCAAAAACAAGCTTATTATAATCTATTGAACGCTGAGAATACAAAAAATGCAACCCCGGTCGTAAGGTCCAATTACGATTTGCTTTAAAATTATACGAATACAAAATACCGGCATTAGTAGTTGCCAAATTAGCACTTCCGGCCTGATCTCGAAATAGCTGTATTCCTACTCCGCTATTGTAATCATGAAAATAATGATCAAAACCAAAAGCATAACTTTCAAAAGTGCCCTGCAATTGAGGCCATTGATTACGGTAATTGAGGATTATCCGACTACCATCTGTACCTCCTGCAAAAGAAGGAGCAAGGAACATGGGTGCCGCATAAAATTGCGAAAACTGAATTGCCTGTGCATTCAATGGATTAGCAGAGCATATAATTGTAGTAGCGGCAATTAAACAAATTGCACGTAAAACAATATTTTTATTTTTAATCAAATATTTGCCCATGGCTAATTAATATTAGAAATATTTAAGAATCTTTTTAGTCATTTTATTTATTATCTGATAACAGTAACATCACCTGTTTTTTCAATTTGTTTTCCATTATAGCATGTCGCATTAACTTTATAAACATAAACATCCATTTTTACCAGCCTGTCGTTATGATAACCATCCCACCCTATCATTATATCGGTACTTCTAAATATCAGCTCACCCCAACGATTGAATATCTCTAATGTATAGCTTTCAATACCATCAAAAACCGGATGAAAAATATGATTCGACGGATCACCAACTGAATAATTCCCACCGGTAGGGCCACTTTTCTTGGGTTTGAATGCGTTAGGAAAAATAATTTTACATGATTCCTCAGCTGTAACAGCACTGCTTTTTGTAATCTCGTCAAAGCATTGGGGCTCAGTATCACTACCAACAGTCAGGGTAATATCATAGCTCCCCGGATTTTTATAATAATGCTCAGGCTCATAATCCCATGAAATTGTTCCATCGCCAAAATCCCACTCATAAGTACTTCCAAGACTGGAAAGGTTTATCATTTGAACAGGCTCAAAAGGCAATTCAACTACTTGCGGCTCGACCCTAAAATCAGCTATCGGTGGCTCAAAAACAGTAATAACCTGTTTTGCCGAATCAACACCCCCCTCGCCGGTTACCTTTAAAGTTACTTCATAAACACCGGGATCTTCAAAAATATGAACGGGATTTTCTTTATCAGAATAATTGCCATCGTCAAAATCCCAGTGAAAATAGAAACCATATTTAGCTTCATTTTTAAATTGCACCTGCAGCGGCGGGCAACCTTCTTTAGAGGGGCTAAACCCCACTATTGGTGCTGGTGCTTTTATAGTAACTTTTTGCTCTATATTATCATAACAATGAGCGTTAGAAACATACAAATCAATATAATAATCCCTGGTAGCATATTGTCCACTCTCCCATTGATACGTATGCTCAAACATTTCCTTATCATCAGTTGTAAAACTAGTTCCATCACCCATATCCCAGTCATAATAATAATCCCCCGCACTTGAATAATTATATACCTCAACTGTTGTTGAAGGATAAGTTTGCTCGTGAGGCACAGCTTTAAAATCGGCTATAGGCTGGGGATAAACGGTAATTTCTTTTGTAATGGAATCTTTGCAGGAATAACCGGATTTAGCAAGAAGGGTGACATCAATAAACAAATCTTCATTACCTTCATTATAAAAGATGTGGCTGGGATTTTCTTTTGAAGATGCAGCTTCATCACCAAATGTCCACTTAAACACATCTGCAAGTTCAGATTGATTAACAAAATCAAGTTCAAGTGGCGTACATCCTTCATAATAGCCTGTTTTAGTGGTAAAATCAGCAGTTACTTCCGGGTATACTGTAATATCTTTTAAAGATTCACCATAACAACCCCATTCATTTGATCCTGTGAGACTAACATTATAAGTATAAGGTTTATCACCGGTATTTTTAAATATACGTTCAAATTGCGGTTCTGAAGTCACGGAAGTACCATTGCCAAAATCCCACTCATAATAGTCAACACCAACCGATAAATTCTCAAACAATACTTCCAAAGGTGAACATCCATCGGTAATATCAACTGTAAAATCTACTTTAGGTTTAGGATGTACTGTCACAACATCTGATGCAAAAGCTTCACAACCATATTGAGAACTAACTGACAATTCAACATCATAATCTTTTAGTTCATCGTATGAAGTATTAAAAAATATATTTTCGGGTTCAGCCTTACTTGAATGATTTCCATCACCAAAGTCCCAGTGATAGAAATCAGCTCCTTTACTTAAATCTTCAAAACTAACGGTCAAAGGATGACATCCCTCCATATCGGCTGTAAAATCAGCTTCAATATGCGGATAAACAGTGATATTTTTCTCAAATTGATCTTCACAACCGTAAATATTTGTAACTATAAGCTCGGAGGTAAATGTTCCGATCCCTTCATCTGCCGGTTGTTCATAGGAGTGAGATACACTACCTTCCTCATTAGATTCATGCCCATCCCCAAATTTCCAAAGATATGATTCATTGCCACCAACTGATAAATCATTAAACTCAACATCATGAGGGGAACAACCTGTATGCTCATCCACTTCATATTTGGCTTTAGGGACAGGATGCACGGTAATATCGGCCGAAACAGAATCTTTGCAACCATATTCTGATTTAGCTAATAGCCATATTTTAAAATATTCATTGTTCTCATGATCAAAATTATTGAATGTATGCGAATGCTCAGGATTCTCATTAGTAGATGTATTACCATCGCCATAATCCCATATATAAGGGCTAGAAGCCGTAGCACCCGATGAATTGTTTGTTAGGATAACCTCCAGCTGATGGCAACCACTGGTTTCCGAGACTGAGAAATCAGCTTCTATATCGGGAAACACCACCACATTATTGACTGTGGTATCACTACATCCATAATCATTACTAATAATTAATTTAGGCTGCCATTCGTCGGGAGAGTCTCCCGGATTGTGATATGTGTACTCAGCATCTCCCGGGCCGGTTATAGTAGGATCACCACCATCGCCAAATATCCACTTATAAGATCCCCCCCCTTCACTTTGATCATAAAAATCAACGGTAAATGGAGAACAACCCTGGTTTTCTGACAATTCCAATACTGCCTTGGGTTTAGGATTAACAACAATTGTTTTACTGGTCGAATCTGTACAACCATAATCCGACTCAACAAAAAGCTTGATATCATATTGTTTTGGTTCTGTGTTGCTCGGGTTGTTAAAAACCCTGGTCAATTCCACCTGAGAAGATGTACCTCCGTCTCCAAAATCCCAATGATAATAAGATGCACCGATCGACTTGTTTTCAAAAGAAACTACCAGTGGATGACACCCTTCAGGATCATCAAATCCTATATCAAAATCGGCTTCAATTTCAGGATAAATGGTAACCTCCTTTGTTTTAATGTCCTGGCAGTCATGATCATTCTTAACTGTTTGTGTTATGGTATAAGTTACCGGCTCATCTGTTGGATTCTCAAAAGTATGAATAAACTCATCTGATGACTCGTAATAGCTGTTGCCATCACCAAAATCCCAATGAACAGAGTCTGCTCCAACAGAATTGTTATAAATAACAACATCAAAAGGGCTGCAATATGAACTTTGCTCAAATGTAAAACTAGCCTCTAGTCGCGGGTATACAGTTATTTTAGCTGAAGTTGTATCCTCACAGCCATATTCAGAAAAAACTGTCAAAACCACATCAAATACAGCTATCTCTTCCGGATCAGGATTATGAAAAACATGTACTGGTTCTTCTTTTGATGAACTGCCTTCATCTTTGTCAAAATCCCAGTAATATGATTCCGCACCTTCCGACAGATTACTAAAATTAACCTCCATCGGATTACAACCTTCTAAATCTGAAGGCTCAAAAGCAGCTTCCAGATATGGATATACAACAGCTTCACGGGCAAGTGTGTCATAACACCCGTAATTATTTTCAGCAAAAAGTTTTATATTAAAAGTCTCAGGTTCAGAACCAAAGTTTTCAAGAGTATAGTTTATACTATCCTGATTAATCTCAACCGGGTCAGTTCCGTCATCAAAATCCCAAATATGTGATGTAGCTCCTACTGTGGTATTGGAAATTTCGATAAGATAGGGGTTACAGTGGGATGGAGGGTCAAACTCGAATCCTGCGCCAACATAAGGTTTTACATGAACCTCCATAGTGTCATAATCAACACATCCATATTCTGACATTGCTAGCAAAACAACTGTATAAGTAGTATCGGTATCACCATAATTATGAAACGTGTGAGTGGGGTTAATATCGGTGGTTGAATTGCCGTCGCCAAAATTCCAAAGGTAATTAGACGCACCGCTTGAAGCGTCTTCAAAATTAATGCTTAAGGGAGCACAACCACTTATATCTTCATTATCTATTTTTGCTTCGATACCTGGAAAAACTACAATATTAGTTGACATTGTATCCCTGCACCGCCCCATTCTTCCTACAAGCTCTAATTCAAAAAACTCAGGCTCGTTAAGATCATTTATATAAGTATGAGAAAAATTTGTTGAATCAGTGCCAGAGGTTTTACCATCACCAAAACGCCATGAATAAACAGAAACACCTATTGAATGGTCGGTTATTTCAACTTCAAAGGGTGAACATCCTGTGGCTTTATCAACAGTAAATAAACTGATAACAGGATCAAAAAGAAAAATACTGACACTGGTTGAGTCAATCATATCACAAGCTCCGCTCACAGTAGTCCAATATTCCATATCATGCGGCGGAGTGGCTAATGGTGTTGAACTTGTAGGATCATCAAGATAATCAGTGGGTGTCCAACTGTAATCAATACCCCCGGTTGCAACAAGCCTGAAAGATTCTCCATGGCAACCAATCATTTGGCTCGAACCGGTACCGCCCTCGAAAGCATCGATCTCCAACTCCTGGAAATCAGAAAAATAACCATACAACACACCGGTACTCCCTGCCCCATTAATTATGCCCAAATGAAAAACATCTTCAGTATTTTGTATATGGCTTGGCTCACCAACAGGAATAACTCCCTGGCCAAACTCAAATTCCCCAACCATCCATTGATCATTACCAAGAACAGGTTCAAAATCATCCGCGTTAATCAAGTTTTCATCACCATTAAGTATAAATCCGTCTTGAGCACCCACACGAACTAATATATTTAAAAAGAAACTTTCTCCTTTTGAACGAGTAAAAGAAACCTCAGTAGAACCTGTACATACGTTTATTGGAGGCAATATTGCCCCTCCCATTTCACAGCCAAAACCCGCTACATGATAAACATATGTGGGGTTGCTTGTTGATATGTAATATGGCTTTTGCTCAATGAATTCGTACCTGTATGTTTCACTTTCATCAATAGTTGCCTCAAATTCATTGTCAATATATATATCTGTACCATCCTGAGTGCCAATTATATAAAAATGTTCCGGAATATTAAGCCGTCCTTTCATTGCAATATATTCGGTACCTATCAAATCAACTGGAATTATCTGATCTCCAATCACATCCTTGCAACCAGCATGGGGATAAGCATCAACAGAATCATCACTTGTAATGATAACAATCGGCCGATTTGACTCTATTTTTGTTCCTCCCAAACGATTTCCGGGCTGTTGGCCGGCGCCCTGATAATCATCAGGCACAACAGCATACGACTCACCCCTGTTTAAAACAATAGTAAACTCCTCATTGCCCTTTTGCCATACCGGATTTGTAGGTGTAACCGTAATCTCTGTATTATCACGGGTTGCAACAATATCGATTGAAGAATATGGACGGGGAGTATAAGCAGGCCCGTTGCGATAATAATTCTGAAATGGAACATAAAACTCGTTTCCAAGTGCATTATCACCTTTTAATGAATAAATATCAGGATTATCGGGAGTTGATATTTCGTAATATGCAGTTATATAATTGGTTGCTTCAATTAATACCCCCCTGTTCAATACCTCCATAGGAGGGTAGTTACGTACTTGATCCATAAAATCATCCTCATATATTTCAACAGTTTTGGTATCATTAGCATCAAGATTTATTACAATCGGATCAAAATCAGGATTAGCAGGCATACTTATTGTTACTTCTGATGGTAAACCAAAACTGGAAAATCTCATATTGAATTCCAGCCTGTTTCCGTCATGGCCTGAAGTTACATTAGGAGCAGCAAACCAAAACTCTGTATCGGTCTGGGCAAAGCTTTGAAAGGTGAAAACAAAAATAAAAATTACTACTATTGTTGTTTTGACTTGCATTTGAATTTAGATTTTTATCACAAACAAATGATTTATAATCCTCATTATTTCTAATCCTCACTACTATCAAAATTATATAAAATAAAAAACTACAATTAAGTATTTATACCCATTTTAAAACACAGTAAACTCCACTAATAAAAATCAGAAAAAATACTGATGCTGCTATAATTGTTGTTTTATATTTTTATATAAATATTTACTTTTTATCATCATTTTAATGTAAGCACTATTGATAAACGTTTTAAGCTTATTTTTTGCATTAAAACAAAAACATATTATCATGCACAAGCCAATAATATATACTTTGTTTGTTTTTATTTTTATAAATACATTGCCTGCCCAGGATACGTTGTTTTATGAAGATTTTTTAGGTGGTTCAATGCCGTCATATTGGGAGCAGGAGGAAGTTAACGGTGATGTTGAATGGCATATAACATCAGGATCGCAATCTCAGAATGGTGGCACCATATATTATCCTGACAGTGCTGCAATTGGAAGCTTCAATGCTAATTTTCAAAAAGAGAGCATTGGTGATGTAACAAAACTTATAACACCACCAATTGATCTGGAATTTGCCGTAAAACCGGAATTGAATTTCTGGCATGCACAAGTACACTGGGATGTAAACATGCCCGACCACCTGGATGAGCTTAAAGTCTACTACAGAGAGGGCGAAGAAGGTGAATGGATAGAACTGGAACATTACACAACCAACACAGAAGAGTGGGTAGAACGCCAAATACTCCTACCTACGCAATCAGACTCGGCCTATATAGCTTTTGAAGGGATAACTCACTGGGGCATGGGAGTTTGTATTGACGCTGTAACTATTATTGAAACTGATGAAATTCAAAGACACCTTAATGAAATTAAAACCACACAAGCCTCAACTGACAGAATTGCTTCCGGAACCGGTAATAATGTTATACTGGGAACCGAGTTAAGAATAGTCGGAAATACCGGTAATTTTATTCTCGATGAATTCACTATCAATTCACTTAACACTGATGACGAAGACATAGAGGATGTCAAGTTGTTTCTTTCAGGTGAAAATGTTTTTCAAACCGACAATCAAATCTCTTCAGGCAATGTAACCTTTGTCAATGGAAAAGCTGAATTCACTGACTTGAACCTTAATTTACCCACAGGATATTCTTATATCTGGGTTGCTTACGACATTAATTCCGATGCCGGCAATTTAAATATTGCCAATGCATATATTCCAGAAGATGGAATTCTGGCAAATGATACTCTTTATCCACCTGAAGATCACAATCCTGATGGCTACAGGGTAATTTACAAAACTATTTTTTATGATGATTTTGATAGTGATAATGGATGGGAGCTTAGCGGGGAATTTGAGCGTGACCAACCGCAGGGCCTGGGCGGCACTATCCCCGGGCAATACGGCAGCGGTGGTGCAGCAGGAGCCGATTATGCTCACACGGGAACAAAAGTTTTAGGCACAGATTTAACAGGGTTGGGTGATTTCCCGGGAAATTATGAACTCAACCTTGGAAATCGTGAATATCAAGCTATTTCGCCCAAAATGAACTTTTATTATTACAACGATATAGTATTAAATTTCCACCGATGGCTCAATATATACCGATCGGGTGATATGGATAGGGCGACTATCGATATCAGCACTGATGACGGCGAGACCTGGGAAAATATCTGGGAAAACAGTCACTCTATAGCTAGCTCCTGGACTCAGCAAACATTGCCACTTTCTGAATATGATCGCAAAGACAGTGTTCGCATCAGGTTTACCCTCGGGCCAACAGGTAATTATCATAACTATAGCGGGTGGAATATTGATAACCTGTTTATTTCCGGCAATTATATCACCAAAGATGTAGGGGTTGTTGACTGGCTTTACCCAAATGATGGTTGCGGGCTTACTGATAAGGAAGAAGTTGCTGTTAAAATAAAAAACTTTGGTGCGGAAGCCACACCCGATACTATACCTGTAGGGTTTTCTCTCGATGGTGGCAAAACATGGCATATGGATACCATCTTTCAATCAATACTATCAAAAGAAATTATTACACACATTTTTGAACCCAAAGCAGACCTTTCTCAACCGGGAAGATACAACGATGTAATTGGCAAAACTTTCCTTGAAGGAGATCAAGACAACTCCAATGATAAGTTTCATACATCGGTATTTTCTATACCAACTTACGAGCTGCCCTATGCCAACAATTTCGAAAATGATGACGGTCTGTGGACTGCTTATGGTGACAATGTATCCTGGGAGTGGGCAGAACCAAATGGTAGTGTAATAAATAATGCATATTCAGGAAAACACGCATGGATAACCGATTCAGCAGCATATTACAACTCCGGGGAAACTTCGTGGGTAGAAAGCCCCTGCTATTCTTTCCCTGAAACCGACTTTTCGGTAATCGAATTTTGGCTAAATACAGATACATATGAAGATACTGACGGTGTTTCACTTCAATATTCATCAGATGAGGGTGTAACATGGGAAACTGTTGAACCTTTTGACGAAGAACTCGCATGGAATTGGTTTACAAACGAAAATATCTCTTCACTTCAGTTAACTTTTAATAATGGTGAAGGCTGGGACGGGCAAAGTGAAGGATGGTTCCGACCGCGTATAGTCTTACCTGAAGAACTGGCAAATAATGATAAAGCAAAATTCAGGTTCATTTTTGCATCAGATGATGATACTGAGGGATATGATGGAGTAGCTTTAGATTACGTGCAGCTTTATGAAGCACCACACGATGTTGGAGTTGTTGATTTGATAAATCCGCAAAGCGATTGTGAACTCCAGGAAGACCAGTCAATAAAAATTTCAGTAAAAAATTTCGGAATAAATACCATAGAAGAAGGAACTGAAATACCTGTTGGTGTTGATGTAAATGAACTAAGCCCGGTTTATGAAAGCTTTGTGCTTGATAAAAACCTTGAACCTGAAGAAACCGTTAATTATGCTTTTGAAACAACGTTTGATTTGTCGGAAATCGGAGATCATAATATAATAGCCTATACAATGCTTCCGGGTGATACTGACTTTTATGAGCCTGGAGTATTTAATGATACTCTTTCAACAACAGTTACAGTATTTGGCTACCCCGAGGTAGATCTCGGAGAAGACATCTTCACTACAAACCCGACAAGCAAAACCCTTGATGCCGGAAGTGGATTTGAAGAATACACCTGGCAAGACGGACATGATGAAAGACTTTACGATGTAACACTGCCCTATACATATGAATACAGTGTAACTGTGACAGACAATAAAGGATGCCCGGCTTCCGATACTATTATGGTAATAGCTAACGACATTAGTGTTGAAGAAATAACTGAACCGGTTAGTGATTGCGGGCTGGGAGAAAATGAACAAATATCGGTAAAAGTTAAAAATGCCGGTCCCGACACTTTAAGCAGCAATATTGAAATACCATTATCAATATATTACAATGATACATACATTACCACCGAACAGGCAGTTCTGACAGATGATTTATATCCGGGTGATAACATTATGCATACATTCGATCAATATTTTGACCTTTCTGAAATAACTACACACGAATTCATGATATATCATCAATACAAGGATGCATACCCCGGTAATGATACTCTGCAGGCTGTTATTGAAGTATTTGGATATCCTGAAGTAGATCTGGGCGGAGATATATATACAATGCAACCCGATACAGTAGTGCTTGATGCGGGAGAAGGTTTTGAATCATATTTATGGCAGGATAACTCAAGTGGGCAATATTATAATGTTACATTACCCTATTCAAGTGATTATAGCGTTACAGTTACTGATAACAAAGGCTGCCCTGCAAGCGATACAGTGTCTGTGATTGCCAGTGATCTGAGTGTCGAAGAAATAACTGAACCGGTTAGTGACTGCGGGCTGGGAGAAAATGAACAAATATCGGTAAAAGTTAAAAATGCCGGTCCCGACACTTTAAGCAGCAATATTGAAATACCACTATCAATATATTACAATAATACATACATTACCACCGAACAGGCAGTTCTGGCAAATGATTTATACCCGGGTAACAACATTATACATACATTCGATCAATATTTTGACCTTTCTGAAATAACTACACACGAATTCATGATATATCATCAATACAAGGATGCGTACCCCGGTAATGATACTCTGCAGGCTGTCATTGAAGTATTCGGATATCCTGAAGTAGACCTGGGTGAAGATATATATACTGCTAAGCCAGATACAGTATTGCTAGATGCGGGAGAAGGTTTTGAATCATATTTATGGCAGGATAATTCAAGTGGGCAGTATTATGAAGTCACATCACCATATACCAGTAATTATAGTGTCACAGTTACCGATTGCAACGAATGTACCAATAGCGATACCATCAAAGTAACAAATATATTTGATATAGCATTGAAAGAAATAAAAGACCCAAAAAGCTCATGCACATTAAGTGCAAATGAAACTTTAACCTTTTCAGTTAAAAATAAGGGTTATGAAACTTTAAAAAAAGGAAGTGAGTTTGTATTTGCTTATAAAATTAACCATGATCATATTGATGAAGAAGGTTTAATTATTGAACAAGACCTTTTACCCGATGAAACTTATACATTTAGTTCTGAAAAAACTTTTGATTTTTCCGAAACCGGTGCATATGACCTGAAAGTTTATTTTAAAGGTACAGACGCTAACCCTTCAAACGATACAATTGCTAAAAATATTTTTGTTGCCGGAAAACCCGAAATAGATCTGGGTGGTGATATCTATACAAACCGGCCAGATACTATTGTATTAGACGCAGGAAATGGTTTTATGTCATATTTATGGCATGATGGCTCCACAAGCCAAACTTTTGAAGTTAGCAATTATGGAAGTCATTGGGTAAAAGTAACCAACGAACATGGATGCCCCAATAGCGATACACTTGAAATAAGTCAAACAACAGGTGTAGAAACTATATTTGAAGAAGAACGTATAATTCATATATATCCTAATCCTGCAAAAGATTATATAAATGTTGCATTAGATATTAAAGGTAATAATAAAACTCTTATACATATTGTAGGAACCTCAGGTAACATTATTCGAACACATAAATACCAAACATGCGAAGTAAATAATGAACACAAAATATATATCGGCGATCTAAATCCCGGAGCATATTTTATAAGAATCATAATAGAAAATCAACAAAAAGTACTTAGATTTATCAAAAATTAAAATATTTAAAATTATATAATATCTAAAACCAAGGCAGTTCATACAATATAAGATTATATAAGGCCTTTAAATTAAATGATTAGCTTAATGAGAGGCTTACGATAATTAGTAAGTAAATAAAAGATACTGTGAAGTTTGCGGCTTACTTTTTACATAAAAAAGTTTTACAAAATGCCGACATAAAAAAGCATAGCATGTTAAATTTTTCCCATACATATATGTTTAATTCTTCAAAAATTACAAGGAAGTTATTAAACAAAATTTCCATTTTTTCTAAATGTATTTTGAAGCTTTTTTTAAGTGGATTTATAATTATACTGCCATGTTTTTTATTATCTGAAGTGCCTCCTCCATACTGCGAAGACCCTACTCCAATTATTGAAATAGACTTGACTGATTCTCCTGATGCAGAATTTCATACAGATGAAATTACGCCAAATGAACCATGTTGTGATGCTGCCCCAAATATTAACTGCATTGAGCTTATTATAGAGCTTCACCCCGATGCAAGCTATATAAGTATTTTATGGACAACTGCACAAGGTAGTTTAGGATATTATATAAATTGTGAAAATTATGTATCAGAGCTGCCGGATACAATTAATTATTGTTTTGATGATCCGGGTCCTCATTCAATTGTATTTTGCCGTAATGGTCACGCTCCTTATGAGTTTAGTATTTATTCTTATGAATTTCCTTTAGAAGTAACACTAGACCCTTTTGATCCTTTATGTGAAGACGATGAGGGTTTTGAGCTTACAGGGGGCTGGCCTGAGGGTGGTACTTATTACATCAATAGTGTTGAAAATGATTTTTTTGATCCTGCCGAGCATGGGCCGGGATTACATGAAATTGAATATATATATTATGATGAAATCACCGGGTGCTCCGGTAGTGCCACACAAACAATTGAAGTCGTTGAATTGCCTGAAATAATTCTTGATGACCAGGAGTTTTGCAATTATGGTGGGCTGAAACCACTAGAAGAAGGCATTCCTGAAGGAGGTTATTTTACGGGCGAATACGTTGTTGATGATTACTTTTTCGATCTGGATGCCGCTCCACCGGGAGATCACAAAGTTTATTATCACTATGAAGATATTTGTAGTGGTATAGATAGTGCTTATGTTACTGTATACGAGATACCGGAGGCTACCGCTACTGCTGACCCAAACACAATAGCTGAGGGCCAAACAACCGATCTCGAAGGCAGTGCATCAGGCGGCTCAGGTAATTATTCATACCACTGGGAACCGGAAGGCCTGGTTCAAGACCCGTATGAACTTAATACTGAAACAGAACCTTTATTTAATACAACAATTTTTACACTAACTGTAACCGACATTGAAACAGGTTGTATTGCTACTGCCGAGACGGAAGTTGTTGTTACCGGTGAAGCCCTCAGTATAATAGATATTACCGCAAATCCTGATACTATATGTTTTGGCGAAACATCACAATTATGGGTTCAGGCTACCGGAGGGTCAGGTACTTATTATTATGAATGGTCAGCTGATAATGCTGGAATTGATTTTCAACCCAACAATCAGGTAAGAGATCCTGTTGTTGATAACCTCCCTGAAGAAACAACAGAATTTACAGTTGTCGTAGAAGACAGTGATGGCCTCATAGCCGATTCTACGGTTGTTGTTTTTGTGCAAGAATTACCGAATGTTGAGTTAAATCTCCCTGAAGAAGCTGTCTGCGCAAATACACCAAACTACGCCCTTACAGGTGGTACACCCGAAGGTGGAACTTATTATATGCTTGATCAAAATGGCAATATCCTGTATCTTCCAAATATTGATTTTTCTGATTTCCTTCCTCATGATATAGGTGAAGGTAGTTACCAAGTGCTATATGAATACACTGATCCATTAACAGGTTGCACAGATTCTGACATACAAGATTTTGAAATTCTGCCATATGTTAAAGCAAATTTTCATACTCATAAAAACCTTTGTCAATCAAACGAAATAACAATAAATAATTTATCCATCGGTGAAAACCTTAGCTATGACTGGGATTTTGGAGATGGAGGTGATGGTGAATTAATTGGCGATCCTGGTGACGATACCTTTATTTATATTTATGATCAACACGGAGGGTTTTTCAGTGAAGATTACACAATAACACTTATAGCATCAACTGAAGGTGATCAATGCGATCATGAAATTAATAAAACCGTTACTGTTTATCCAAAGGTAGAATTTGATGTTAGTGCTGTTGAGCCCGAAGGTTGCTCACCACACACCGTTGATTTTGAAAATCACACAACAGGTCCTATATCACATTATATATGGGAGTTTGGAGATGGTACATCTTCTATAAGTAGTAATCCCACAAAAACCTATCATAATTACGGCGATAATGATACAACTTACGTATTTGAATTAACCGCCGTTTCATACTATTATAATTGTGCTTATACATATACAGATTCTGTGGTGGTTTACCCCAAAGTAGAAGCCGGCTTTGCACTTAACCCGGTAGAAGCCTGCGCACCCTATGATGCTGAAATTATGAATAATGCCAAAAATGCTGAGTATTATGAGTGGGATTTTGGTGACGGTAGTGAAACTAAAGATTCGGGAGGTGAAATAATTAATCACACCTTTGAAAATCCTGGGCCATACCCTGATACACTTACAATAACTCAAACGGTATGGATTGAACGAAATGATGAGCCTGCCTGCACAGATATATTCGAAAAAGAGATTGTTATATTTCCTGAAGTAACAGCCAAAATTCCTGAAATTGATACTGTCGGCTGCGCTCCTTTTACCGTCGAATTTGGGAATGAATCTTCAAATGCCACAAACTTTCACTGGGATTTTGATGACGGAGGCACTTCTTCCGAAAAATATCCATCGCATACCTTTAATAATACCACTGATGAAACCAAAACATTTAATGTTGAAATGATCGCCTGGTCAAAACATTCATGTTATGACACAACTAATATCATAATCGAAGTCCATCCGCAGGTAACTGCAGGTTTTGATTTTAGCCCTGCTTATGCATGCAACCCTCACGAAGTCATATTTACCAATACTTCCTCTTCGGCCAGTACAATGGAATATGAATGGAATTTTGGCGACGGTTCACCACCCGATTATTCAAAATCACCCACACATGAATATGATCATGATGAACCTGACCCTCAAAAATATGAAATAGAATTGATTGTTACTACCGATGAAGGCTGTGAAGCCATAGCAACCGACTCTATTACTGTTTATCCTAAAGTTTTGGCAGATTTTTCTCCTGAACCAGAAATTGGATGCAGCAAACTGGAAGTTTATTTTAATAATAACTCGATGGGAGCTGAAAATTATAAATGGTATTTTGGTGACGGGTCTGCTTCCTCTACTGATTTTGAACCCACACATGTTTATAAAAATCCGGGGTATTATGAAATAGAAACTTTTGCTGTTGAAATGGTAGCCGAGTCACAATATTTGTGTTATGATACCATTGTACATGAAGTACACGTTGAACCAACGCCAAAAGCAAGTTTTACGGTTGAGGAGGCTTCCGGTTGCTCTCCTTTTGCCTTGAACGTGAATAATAATTCGGAAGGCGTAAGTAACTATACCTGGAGTTTAGAAGGAGAAGTGATATCAACAGAAGAAATACCTGATTATTCTTATTCAAACACATCTAATGAAGTTGATACCTTATTACTTCATTTGTTAGTGGAAAATGAATATGGATGTGCATCTGAAGACAGCACTGAAATTATTGTCTATCCTGAATTCACAGCCCAGTTTGAAGAAGTCGAAGATGGTTGCCATCCGCATGAAGTGAGTTTTGTTAATACTACCGGAAATGGAATTAATTATAATATAAGTTATCAATGGGATTTTGGTGATGGAATAACATCAACACAGGAAAATCCCGAACACACTTACCTGAATTTTAGTCATACCGAACACGAACAATTTACAACCACTCTATTTGCCGAATCGGAATACGGTTGCACAGACATTTATGAGCAAGAGGAAATCACGGTATACCCAAAACCATTAGCATCTTTTTGGGTAGAGAATCCGGTGGGTTGTTCGCCACATGAAGTAATTATTCACAATGCATCAGAGGGAGCTACCGAATTTATTTTAGATTTGGGTGATGGTGAATCGATAGCAGGAGATGATTTTGAAAATGTATTCCCTTATCATTATGAATACTATATTGATCCGGAATCAACCACAGAAGTTTTTGACATTGAACTCGAAGTTTTCAATGATGACGGATGCAATGATATTTTTACGCAAACAGTAACAATATATCCCGACATTGTTGCCGAATTTGAAGTAAGTGAAGATACCGGATGCCATCCGTTGACTGTTAATTTTACCAATCACTCACAAGGAGCCTCCGGAGAAATAGAATATCAATGGGATTTTGGAGACGGAAACACTTCAACAGAAGAAAACCCCCAACATACATTCAATAATTTCAGCCATAAAGACGACACTTCTTATACTGTAACTCTGACAGCTTTCTACGAAGATGCTTGTTATGATGTTTACCAGGAGGATATTACCGTGCAGGCAACTCCACTTTCAAATTTCTCAGTACTTAATAGCCCCGGATGTGCTCCACATGAAATTGAAGTTGTGAATGAATCTATCGGTGCAACAAATTTTGAATGGGATTTTGGAGATGGTAGTGACCCCGACAATTCTGAAAATCCGGAACCTCATGAATATACACAACCACCGGGTGAAAACCCCGGCATATTTACTATAACTCTTGATGTTTGGCATGAAAATGGTTGCTCAAATCAATATCAGCAGGATGTAACCATATACCCTGAAATAGAAGCTTTTTTCGAGATGAACGAAAAAGGATGCCATCCATTAACTGTACAATTTGAAAATCAAACAGCAGGCGGTGAAAACTATTTGTGGGATTTTGGAGATGGTAACCAATCACAGGAAAAAAACCCCGAGCATACTTTTTATAACTATTCTAACAAAGAGGCTAAAACTTTTACAATTACTCTATATGCTGAATCGGAATATGATTGCCAGGATGAATACATTGATACTGTCACAATTTACCCCTTGCCTAAAGCCAAATTTACACTTTCGGAAACATCAGGCTGTTCGCCTTTCTCTCCAACTATTACCAATAAATCGGCGGGTAATGATCTAAGCTACTTATGGGACTTTGGTAATGGCCAATCAGAAGAAGGTGCCTCATCTTTTACTCACACCTGGGAAAATACAACAGACGATCCCGTAAATTATCAAATATTACTTACCGCCGTAAACGAATTCGGATGCAGTGATTCCACCAGCGAATCAATAAATGTTTTCCCTGAGGTTACCGCCGACTTTACAACCTCTAATGAAATGTTTGAAGGTTGCTCACCTTTTTCAGTAAAATTTGTTAATGAATCTCATCTGGGGAAATATTACAAATGGGATTTTGATGACGGATCAACTTCAACAAGTGCAGAACCATTGCATGTATTTATTAATGACTCTGCCAATATAAAAGAATTTGATGTAAGCCTTGAAGCCACATCTGTTTATGGTTGCAAAGACACCGTAAATAAGGTTATAAAATCATACTTGTCGCCGGAAGCCGACTTCATTGCCCTTCCGGAAAAACAACCATACCCTCAAACCATTGTCGAAATAACCAACCTGACAAATCAAGGAGAATGGTTGTTTGAATGGGATTTTGACGATGGAAACAGTCACACAACAGGTGATTTTGATCCCTTTGAACATGATTATAAAGATGATTGGGGTAATGGCGATTATTCTACAAAAACATATAATATTACATTAATTGCATCCAATCCGCTCTGCTATGACACATCACAACAGGAAGTTACAATAACATCTCCTGTGCCTGAGGCTGATTTTCATTCTTCCACACAAGGATGTGTGCCATTTGAGGTTCAGTTTAAAAACAACTCTAAATACGGTAATGAGTTTAGGTGGTATTTTGGGGATGGATCAGTGTCAAATGAAGAAAATCCCACTCATACATTTGTGGATGCAGGAAAATATGACGTTAAATTAATAGCTATTGGCGATGGCGGTAGAGATACCACATACCGGGAAATAGTTGTATTTGAAAAACCCATAGCCGATTTTGAATTGGTTTCAAACCATATTAATATCCCACACGAACCTTTGAAAGTCATAAATAAATCAGAGATGGCCGATTTTTATTACTGGGAATTTGGTGATGGTAATACTTCAACAGAATTTGAACCCGTTTATTATTATGAAGAACCGGGCCTTTACGATGTTTCTCTCTCGGTTTATACCAATACTGATCCACAATGTACTGACACAAAAATACTTGAAGCAAGCCTCAGGGTAGATGAATCCTGCCAGGTATTATTGCCAAACGCTTTTAAACCCTGTGATTCCGGTCCTTCAGGTGGAGTATGCGACCCGAACAATCCTACAAACGAAGTTTTTTGCCCTGTATATGAAGGTATAGACAGTTATGTCCTGGAAATATATAACAGATGGGGTGAACTGATATTCCGATCAACCGACCCGAGTAAGGGTTGGGATGGCTACTTTAGAGGAAAATTGGCTAAAATGGATGTCTATGTCTGGAAAGTCACAGGACAATGCACTAACGGTAAAACAATAAACAAAAGTGGAGATGTAACTCTTATAAGGTAAATTTGTTAAAAACTGCCAATGATTGTTACAAAATACTGACAAACATTATAAAAACATCATATTTTGCTATAAGCAGCAATTATTATATATTTGCCAAGTTTTGTATTTTTTTGCTTAATAACATCTTATAGATCGAAAATTAAAAAACAAGTGCAGGTAATATAAAACTATCACAAATCTTTTTCTCATAAAATTCAGGATTGAAATATAGACTACTAAATATCAAGAATTAGCCAAATTACTTACATATGAAAGGAATCATACTTGCCGGAGGAGCCGGTACCCGCCTTTATCCAATAACTTTAGCAATGAGCAAACAATTAATGCCTGTTTATGATAAGCCAATGATATACTACCCAATGTCGGTATTAATGATGGCAGGTATAAATGATATTTTAATTATATCAACACCGGATTACCTTGGGCATTTTGAGCAACTACTGGGCAACGGCAGCTCTTTGGGATGCAATTTCTGTTATGCAGTACAGGAAAAACCCATGGGACTGGCTCAAGCATTTATAATCGGCAAAAAATTCATAGGAAATGATAAAGTAGCATTAATATTAGGCGACAATATATTTTACGGAGATGGATTGCACCGTGTATTAAAGCAAAACAATGATCCTGAAGGAGGAACAGTTTTTGCCTATCATGTATCAGATCCTGAAAGGTATGGCGTTGTTGAGTTTGACAATAACAAAAATGCCATCTCTATTGAAGAAAAACCCAAAATACCTAAATCCAACTATGCTGTACCCGGTCTTTATTTTTATGATAATTCTGTTGTTGATATTGCTCAAACTATAAAACCCAGTAAAAGAGGAGAATATGAAATAACCGACATAAATAAACATTATCTTGAAAAAGGGATGTTGAAAGTAGGTGTTTTAGGCAGAGGAACTGCATGGCTTGATACAGGTACTTTTAATTCATTAATACAAGCTGCTCAATTTGTGCAGGTTATAGAAGAAAGACAAGGCCTGAAAATTGGATGCATTGAAGAAGTTGCATACAGAATGGGATTTATTAATGAAACACAACTCGAAAAAGTCGCTCAACCTCTTCTTAAAAGTGGCTATGGCGAATACTTGCTAAAATTAATCGAAACAAAAATATGATGCTAAAAATTTTTACTTTTGATTTTAAAGGTTTATAGTTCAAACATCTGTTATAAAAAATTGAACACTGACACTAAAAACTTAAATATCAGAACTTTAAACGCATTTTATGCAAATGAAAAATAAAATACTTATAACAGGTGGTGCAGGCTTTATAGGTAGTTGTTTGGCCGAAAAACTAATCCAGGATTCCGATAATTTTGTGGTAATTGTTGATAACCTGTCTACAGGCAATTTGGAAAAACTTCCCGGCAAGCTCAATGGAAATTGGAAGTTTTTGAAATGTAATGTAAATGATTACAGGGATATTGCTGAAGTAATGATTTCATATCATTTTGACTATGTCTTTCATTATGCCGCATTTGTAGGAGTACAAAGAACCCAGTCTAATCCGATTAATGTTTTAAATGACCTGAAAGGTATTGAAAACGTTTTTAATTTGTGCAAAAATTCTGGTGTGCGCAGAGTATTTTTTGCATCCTCATCTGAAGTTTACGGCGAAACCCTCGATCTGCCTCAAAATGAAGAAACAACACCACTGAACTCAAGATTACCCTATGCAGTTATAAAAAATGTGGGAGAAGCTTTCCTTACCTCCTATAAAAAAGAATACAACCTTGATTATACTATATTCAGATTTTTCAATACTTATGGGCCAAAACAAAGCCCTGACTTTGTTATGTCTAAATTTATTAAACATGCTTTGCAAAATGAAAATATCCCAATATATGGGTCAGGAGAACAATCCAGAACATTTTGCTTTATAAGTGATAATATCGAAGCCTGCACAAATGCATTTAAATACAACAAATATGTTAATGATGTAGTTAACATAGGGTCAGATTTGGAAATATCAATTTTAGATCTAGCTAATAAAATTATCCGTCTAACAGGTTCAAAATCAAAAATTGCCTTTCAACCTCCCCTTCCCGAAGGCGACATGAGACGAAGGTATCCGGATATAAAAAAGATGCGATCCCTTTTAAAACGTGAACTTATACCACTTGATGAAGGCATTAAAAAAACACTGGAGAACACAAAATTTATAACCAACTTATCAGAACAGTAATAACATGATGCAAATCATAAGATTTTTCTTATAAGCATAACAAAATAATCAAAAAGAAATAATAGAAAACAAATGGCATATACTATAAATGAATTATTAAAAAGTATCAATGAGCAAACAAACAAACTTGATATAACCGGCGAACCGAAAGAACTCTATTTGCCTGTTGAATATTGTATTAAAAATGGCGGTAAGCGAATCCGGCCATTAATGACTTTGATAGCTTGCGATATGTTTGGCGGAAATATTGATCAGGCAATGCCATCAGCTATTGGTATTGAAATTTTTCATAATTTCACATTGATGCACGATGATATTATGGACAATGCACCAATGCGAAGAGGAAAACCTGCTGTACATAAAAAATGGAACTCCAACACCGCAATTTTGTCGGGAGATGTTATGTTTGCAATTGCATATCAGTATATGTTAAAAACTCCCGAAAAAAAACTTAAACGTGTTCTGGAAGTTTTTAATGAAACGGTAATTCAAATTTGCGAAGGGCAACAATACGATATGAACTTTGAAACCCTCAACAATGTTTCTGAAGCTGAATATTTAAATATGATCAGGTTAAAAACCGCCGTACTACCTGCTAATAGCCTCAAAATCGGGGCTATCATTGCCAACGCTCCTGAAAATGAAATTAACAATCTTTATCTTTTTGGCGAGCTATTTGGCTTAGCTTTCCAACTTAAAGACGACTGGCTTGATATATTTGGTGATGAAGATGTTTTCGGTAAAAAAACCGGTGGCGATATAGTTGCCAATAAAAAAACATGGCTATATATTAAAGCTTTTGAACTGGCAAATAAAAATCAACTAAAAACACTTAATGAAGCCTTTAACAATAAAACAGTTCACCCTAAAGAAAAAATTAATACCGTAAAAAACATTTACCTGCAACTTGAACTCAACAAACTGGCAATAGAACAAATGAATAAATACTACAAAAGAGCGCAAGATTACCTGAACAAAATAAAAATCCCCGAAGAATCCAAAAGCAATCTTTCGCATTTATTAAAAATGCTGGTCGAAAGAAAATTTTAATGATTTTATCTTAACCCGCCTTATCATTTTTGCTTTAATAGTTATAACTTTAGAAGTTAAAAACAAACACTTTATATTTTATAAAAATTATAAATCCAACAACAGAATTTTTCTATAATTAAATTAATTAGATTGCGTCTTTATTACCCGATACTTTTTTAAAGACTAATTATTCTTATATTTGCCGTATTGAGTTATTATTGATGATTGGTATTTAAAATTTTAACAAGATGCTCTGAATAATAAATTTAATAATAAAAAAACAAAGCAATATGAATAAAAATATTTCTACAAACATATATTCAGAAATAGGTGAGCTTGAAAGTGTTATAATACATACCCCGGGGGCGGAGGTAGAGAATATGACCCCTCAAAATGTTGAAAGAGCCTTATATAGTGATATATTAAATCTGAATGTCGCTACAAAAGAATATAATCAGCTAAAACATGTATTGAAAAAAACTTGCCAGGTCCTTGAAGTAAAAGATCTTCTTAAAGATGTATTAAAGAATGAAAAAGTAACAGAACAACTTATTAACAAAATCTGTGAAAATGAAAACACCTTAAATATAAAGAATTATTTACTTGATTTGGATTTGGAAGATCTTGTCAGGAAATTAATTGAGGGTGTACCTTTAGAACAAAATAATCTGACAAATTTTTTATGTAAGGATCGTTACTCGTTAAAGCCCCTACATAATTTCTTTTATACACGCGACTCTTGTGTGCCGGTTTTTGATGGGGTATTTATAGGTGGCATGGCTTCTCCTGTACGACAAAGAGAAACTTTAATTATGGAAACTATTTTTGACTTCCATCCCTTATTGAGTACAAAAACATACAATACTTCATCATTTGGTCCCGGCAAAAATAATATTTCTGTTGAGGGAGGCGATGTACTGATAGCAAATGACAATGTTCTTCTTTTAGGAATTGGTTCACGAACAACGTCAAAAGGTGTAGATTTTTTACTTGAAACCCTTAAAACCAAAAAAGAAAAGATAAATCTTATAGTGCAGGAACTACCATTATCTCCCGAATCTTTTATCCATCTTGATATGGTTTTCACATTACTCGATAAAGATATTTGCATGATATATGACCCTGTGATTATGAAGATGAATAAATATCATACAGTACATATTTATGCTGAAGGAGGAAAGGTTAAATATATCAGGGAAGAAAAAAATATGCTTGAGGCACTTGATAAAGTAGATTTAAAGCTGCAACCATTATTTTGTGGTGGCCAAAAAGACCAGTGGGCACAAGAGAGAGAGCAATGGCACAGCGGTGCAAACTTCTTTACATTGGCTCCGGGAAAAGTAATTGGTTATGCAAGAAACACTCATACCGTTGAAGAGCTCAGCCAAAACGGATTTGAAATAATTAAAGCATCAGACATTATAAAAGACAGGGTTGATATTAATAATTATGACAAATACCTTATAACTCTTGAAGGCTCAGAACTCCCGAGGGGCGGAGGTGGAGCAAGGTGTATGACGATGCCTATTAGCCGAAAACCGGTTGAATGATATCACTAATAAATTAACTGCAGAAAAACCAAACAAATAAATAATATTAATAATACTCCAAATTTTTCCATTAAATAGTGAATATGCCCGAAAGCAAAAAAAATGAGAAAAATCCATTGTTGCATAAATTCAACACACAACATAATACTATACCTTTCGAAAAAGTAGAGGATCATCATTTTTTACCTGCTTTTAAACAAACATTAGATGCAGGGAAAAAAGATATTGCTGATATTGCAAATAATATGCAACCACCCAATTTTGCCAATACTATAGAAGCCCTCGATAAAGCCGCTAAAGAATTAGACATAATAACCAATGTGTTTTTTAGTCTTAACCATGCTGAAACATCCCCAAGCATGCAGAAAATCGCAAAAAAGGCATCATCTATGTTATCGGATTTTGATAATGATATAACTTTCAATACCAAACTTTTCGAAAGAGTTAAAAAACTATATGACAAACGTGAAAAGCTTAATCTTACACCCGAACAGCAAACCCTGATTAAAAAGACTTATCTGCGATTTTTTAGAAATGGTATTACCCTGGATAAAGAAAAACAGGAACGATTGAAGATTATTTCCAGGGAATTGTCTGATCTATCACTTCAATTTGATGACAACGTACTTGCTGAAACCAACAGCTTTATTTTGCATATTGATAATAAAAAGGATTTAGCAGGGCTACCACCATCTGCTATAGAAAATGCTTCACACGAAGCTCAAAAACGAGACAAGAAGGGATGGGTGTTCACTTTACAAGCTCCAAGTTATTTGGCTTTCATGAAATATGCAGATAATCGGGAACTACGCAAAAGATTATATCATGCTATGGGGTCAAGGGGGTTTAAAAGTAACCAATATAATAATTGTGAAATATTAAAAAAAATTGCTAATTTAAGACTGGAGCGTGCAAATTTACTGGGATATCATACCCATGCTCATTTTGTACTGGAAGAACGCATGGCGAAAACAGTCGAAAAAGTAAACAATTTTATTGATCAACTAACAACTGCTGCCAAACCAATAGCTATTAAAGAAATTGAAAAAGTTCAACAACATATCTATGACTCAGGAGGCAACTTCGAGATTCAACAGTGGGATTGGTGGTATTATGCCGAGAAGTTAAAAAAGAAAAAGTTTGATTTTGACGAAGAAAAACTTCGGCCATATTTTGAACTTGACAAAGTAAAAAAAGGCGTTTTTAAACTTGCTGAAACCCTGTGGGGGCTATCTTTCAAGTCAACCAATAAAATCCAGGTATATCACCCCGAAGTAGAAACTTATGAAGTTTTTGATAACGACAACTCTTTCCTGGCTGTGTTGTATCTCGATTTCTTCCCGCGAAATAGTAAAAACTCCGGTGCATGGATGACATGTTTTCGCGAACAGGAAATTATTAACGGTGTTAATGTGAGGCCACATGTAAGTGTTGTATGCAACTTTTCAAGACCGACAGATACTAAACCTTCTCTGCTGACCTTTGAAGAATTTACAACTTTTTTACATGAATTTGGACACGCCCTGCATGGTATGATGTCAAACGTTAATTATTGTTCTGTTTCCGGAACCACCGTTTATAGAGATTTTGTAGAACTGCCTTCACAAATTCTGGAAAACTGGGCAATAGAAAAAAACTTTCTGGATATGTTTGCATGTCACTATAAAACAGGTGATCCCATACCTGAAGATTTGATCGAAAAAATAATCGCAGTTAAAAAGTATAATGCAGCTTATAATGCCATGCGACAAGCTACTTTTAGCACTATTGACATGGCATTCCATTCAATAAAAAAACCCATAGAAGAACATCCACGCGATTTTGAATTAAAAGCAAAAAAACCTGTTAAGTTGATGCCTGATATTGAAGGAACAATGATAAGTACCGCTTTTTCTCATATATTTGCCGGTGGATATGCAGCCGGATATTATGGCTATAAATGGGCTGAAGTGCTTGATGCTGACGCTTTTATTCTATTCAAACAAAACGGTATCTTTGATAATAAAACTGCAAAACAATTTAGAGATCAAATCTTATCAAAAGGAGGATCAGAACACCCAATGACACTATATAAAAGATTCAGGGGAAAAGAACCTTCGATTGATGCAATGCTCGAAAGAGACGGACTGAAATAATAACCAATAACCAGAAAGATTGAATAAACAATAAAAAAATTATATAACCTATTTACAAACACATGAACATACTAATATTAGGCAGTGGTGGCAGAGAACATGCAATTGCATGGAAAATAAAACAAAGCCCATTATGCAAAAAGCTCTATATTGCCCCCGGTAATGCAGGCACCGGATTATGCGGTGAAAATATAAATATTAACCCAACAGACTTCATAAAAACAGGCCAATTTGTAAAAGAAAAAAAGATTGATATTTTAGTTGTTGGGCCCGAAGAACCCCTTGTAAAAGGTATAGCTGATTATTTTTCAAATAACGAGGAACTGAAAAATACTGCAGTAATAGGGCCGGACTCTTATAGTGCAAAACTGGAAGGAAGTAAGGATTTTGCCAAATCTTTTATGAATAAATACAAAATACCAACATCAAAATATAAATCCTTTAATAATGAAACACTAGATGAGGGGTTAGAATTTTTGAGGTCTTTAAATCCCCCTTATGTTCTTAAAGCTGATGGCCTGGCTGCCGGAAAAGGTGTATTGATATGCAAAACACTTCAAGAGGCTCAAAGTTATCTTAAAAAAATGATAAATGAAAGAATGTTTGGAAGTGCATCAGATTGCGTGGTCATAGAAGAATATTTAAATGGTACGGAGTTGTCGGTATTTATTGCCACAGATGGAGAGAATTACATACAACTACCTGAAGCAAAAGATTACAAGCGCATCGGGGAAGGTGAAACCGGCCCAAATACCGGGGGCATGGGATGTGTCAGCCCGGTTCCTACTGCAAATAAACCATTTATGGAAAAAGTACGAAAACGAATAATTGAACCGACTATTGAAGGATTAATAAATGAAAATTTTGACTATAAAGGTTTTCTCTTTTTTGGGCTAATGAACGTTAATGGCGAACCATATGTTATAGAATACAACGTCAGATTGGGTGACCCTGAAGCCGAAGTTATCCTGCCAAGAATAGACTCGGATTTTGTTCAACTTCTAAAACACATAAGTAATAAAACACTCAATCAATATAAAGTAGAAATAAGAAAAGATTTTGCCGCAACTATTATGCTCGCATCTGAAGGCTACCCGGGAAAATACGAAAAAGGACTCGATATTAATAATGCCGATTCAATCAAAAACAGTATTGTTTTTTACGCCGGAGTAAAACAACAAAATGATACATTAAAAACATCGGGAGGAAGAGTTATGGCAATAACTTCCCTCGACAGCAGCCTTGAAAAAGCTGTAAGTAAATCAATATCAAATGCAGAAATAATAGATTTTAAAGGAAAATACTACAGGAAAGATATTGGTAATGATTTGATTCAATAATATTAAAAAATCACATCATGTTTATAAGTGTATTTAAAACAAGTCGCATATATCTGCCTATATTACTTATTATTGTTACTTTTTTACTTTGGCTGGACGGTTTTTGGTTTTATAGCCAAACATCTATTCCTGCCGAACAACCTGCACCACTTTATAGCATGTTGGTTTCTTTCCTTGAAACTAATAAATTTCTCAATGTCTTACTAGGATTTGTTTTTCTTATTTTACAAGCCTTTTTATTAAATCACGTTATCACCTCAAAAAACCTTGTTGACAGGCATTCATATATGCCCGGCTTTATATATGCTGTGCTGATGAGCAGCTCTTTTGATATGTATGCCTTTCACCCGGTTCTTATAGCAAATTTCTTTCTTATAATTATACTGGGTAAAATTATTGCCTCTTTCAAAGAAGACAAAGTATACCTTGAAATTTTTAACGTGGGTTTATTAGTTGGTGTGGCTTCGCTATTCTATGTCCCGGCTATATTATTTATAGTAATTGCCCTAATTGCACTTTTTATGTATTTTCTCGCTTCATTAAGAGGTATTATAGCTACGCTGACAGGTTTTATCACACCTTTCTTTTTTATAAGTGTTTACTATTTTTTAACCGACCAATTGCTGATACGTATTCACGAATTCACAGATATAAGCATAACATTTATGACTTTTAGCTTAGATATTGAAACCTACTTTCATGCATATACAGTTTTATTTGCAATTATTACTTTTATAGCACTGATAAAAGTCTATTTAGTTGTGATTAAAGACAACCCTGTTCGTATACGTAAAAGATATAATATATTGCTTTTCTTCCTTGTAATATCATTGATTTCTTTGATATTTATCACCGATGAAAATATAGTCTCCCATGGTTTAGTTAATATTCCCGTTGCTGCAATATTAGCCTGTTTTTTTCATCACAATAAGAAAAAATTCTGGAATGAATTACTGTTCTCATTATTAATTATTTTTATGCTGGCTGTTAAATTTGAGGGTTTAATTAATTAAATATACAAAACTGATGATAATCCCGGCAGCTCAAAAAAGAATGAGACGACCTAATTATCATCTTCTTGGTTTATATTCATTTTATTACTTTTGTATCATAAAATATGTTGTAACCGGCAATAAACTTTAATAAAACTATAAAAACAATATTGAAAATTATCTTTTAGCTGTAAAATAAAAATCATTTAATAACATTGCCTTCAAAAAAACATTTTAACTTTTAATAAAACCCAAAACATTATAAATAAGCGATTATTTGCACAAATAAAAAATAGTTACAGTGAAAATATCATATAATTGGTTAAAGAATTACATAGAAACTGACGAGCCACCGGAGTTAATTTCTCAATGGCTCACTGATTGTGGCCTTGAAGTAGAAAGTTTTGAAAAACACCAAACTATAAAAGGGGGTCTTGAAGGTGTTGTGGTTGGTAAAGTTTTAACTTGCGAAAAACATCCTGATGCCGACAAGCTGGTGGTTACCAGGGTAGACATCGGGGAGGCCGAGCCATTAACCATAGTATGCGGGGCACCTAATGTTAAACAGGGGCAAAAAGTGCCGGTTGCAACTGTTGGAACAACGCTTTACACTGATAAAGGGCCTTTTGAAATAAAAAAAACCAAAATACGTGGCCAGGAATCTTGCGGAATGATTTGCGCCGAAGATGAACTGGGAATAGGAACTTCTCATGAAGGTATTATGGTACTACACCCGGAAACACCCGTCGGCACACCGGCAAAAAAATACTTTCAGATAGAAGATGACTGGGTTTTTGAAATAGAACTTACCCCAAATCGTATTGATGCAGCATCTCACATAGGCACAGCCCGCGATTTAGCAGCTGTTATCAACCACATAAACCCCAAACTTAAAAATAATGTCAATAAACCTGCTGTCGAAAATTTTAAAACAGATGACAATTCACTTTTTATACCTGTAGAAATAAAAGACCAGGAAGCTTGTATCAGATACAGCGGAATTACAATATCTGAAATAACTGTAACAGATTCGCCGGCCTGGCTCAAAAACCGGCTATTATCAATTGGACTTAAACCGGTAAATAATATTGTTGACATCACAAATTTTGTACTACACGAAACCGGTCAACCTCTCCATGCATTTGACACCTCAAAAATAACCGGTAACAAAATAATAGTAAAAAAACCACCCAAAGGAACACCTTTTACAACTTTGGATAATGAAAACATTAAGCTAACAGGTAATGACCTGATGATTTGCAATTCCGAAAAACCAATGTGCATGGCAGGAATTTTAGGAGGATCTTTTTCAGGTGTAAATGATAAAACCAAAAATATCTTTCTTGAAAGTGCCTGCTTCAATCCCTTTTTCATAAGAAGATCCTCTAAATATCATCAGATATATACCGATGCTTCATTTAGATTTGAAAGAGGTTCGGATCCAAACATAACCCTATATGCTTTGAAACGCGCTGCAATGTTAATAAAAGAAATTGCAGGCGGCAAAATATCATCTGAAATAGTTGATGTGTATCCAAAACCTGTTGAAAACAAACATATAAATTTTAGCTATAATAATTTAAATAAACTATCAGGGCAAATAATTGATAAAGATGTTGTTAAAAATATACTTAACTCACTTGAAATAAAAATTGTCAAAGAAAAAGACGATTTACTTGAATTAGCAGTTCCGCCTTTTAAAGTTGACGTAACCCGTGAAACTGATGTTGTCGAAGAAATACTGCGTATTTACGGATACAACAACATTGAAATCCCCAACAAAATACAATCAGCAATTGTTTTAAGCCCTAAACCCGACAAAGATCATCTGCAGAATCAAATCTCAGATATGCTATCAGGGCAAGGCCTCAGGGAAATAATGAACAATTCACTTACCAATTTTCAACATTATGAAAACAACCGGGACTTCCCTTCTCAAAAAACCGTAAAAATTATTAACCCAATAAGCAATGAATTAAATGCTTTAAGACAAACATTGCTCTACGACTGCCTGTCAACGATTGCCAGAAACATTAACTATCGAAATACTAACCTTAAACTTTATGAGTTCGGCAATACTTACAAACTAAAAAATGTTGACAGTACTAACCCACTTAACAAATACAATGAAACAGAAGAACTTGCAATATCAATAACAGGTAACAAAGAAAACGAAAGCTGGAAGTCTGAAGAAAAAATAACAGACTTTTTCGATCTTAAAAACATTGTTTACCAGATAATTAAAAAACTTGGAATAAATCAATCCGACTTAACGTGTGTTGAAACCACCGGGTATATATCATACAGTTATGCACTTGATTACAAGCTAAATGATAAAAAAATAGCAACAATAGGAAAAGTATCTCATACCCTTTTAAATCAATTTGATATTGAACAGGATGTATTTTATTCAACAATAGATTGGCAAAACATTGTTGATCTGCACACCCGGTATAAAATAGAATTTGAGGACCTTCCCAAATACCCCGAAGTAAGAAGAGACCTTGCCCTTTTAATTGACTCGGATATACCTTATGAACGAATTGAGCAATTAGCTTTTAATTCAGAAAAAAAACACCTTGTTAAAATGAATCTCTTTGATGTTTACCGGGATGAAAAAATTGGTAAAAACAAAAAAAGCTATGCAGTCAGCTTTATTTTGTTAGATAAAGAAAAGACCATGACAGATAAGCAGATTGATACTATTATGAAAAAACTCGTCAAAACTTATGAGAGGGATTTGGGTGCAATAATAAGATAAATTACACCAAATTCATACCTGTCCATTGAAAATGTGAAAACTGGTTTTAAACAAAAATTCTAAGCTGATTTTAGTAAATCTCAGGGTAAACTCTCTTTAAAAGCCTGATATCTGTCTTTATAGTTATTTCCCTTTTCTCCTCCAAGATTTTCCCAGTGTTCATAAATTCTATCTATTCTGTCGTTTGGGTGCGGATGGGTGCTGAAATATACCATCCAGTCTTCTCCATCTTCCAGTTCCATCTTCTCAAAAAAGCGAGCAATACCCCTTGAATCCCAACTTGTAGAGTATATATATTTAACAGCATGTTCATCAGCTTCATACTCATCTCCCCGGCTATAAGCAAGAGTTGTTAATCCAAGCGCCAAATCAGCAGCTATTTCAGCTGCTAAAGAAGGATCTTCACCCATTAACATCGATAATATTACCTGATAACCATATATTTGTGTAAGCCGGGTAGTTGAATGTCGCAGGTCAGAATGAGCAAACTCATGCGCCATAACCCCGGCAAAAGAAGCCTCATCATCAAGATATTCAATAAGCCCGGTATAATAAAAGGTATTACCCCCGGGTAAAGAAAAAGCATTGAGCACATCTTCATCAATAATATAAACATCCCAATCAAACTGATCAGCATATTGCAACTCTCCGGATGCCAAAATACTATCACGAATCCTGTATAAATGCTCATATGCTTCAGAGTATTCATTTTTATCAAGCACAGGATAATCATCAGGATTATTCAAAATCTGATTAGTTATTTCCTGACCCATTCGTATATCATCCTCCACAGAAAAAATATTTAGGCGACTAATAACATGACAGGAAATAAAAATAACAACTAAAAAACCCAAAAATGTTACCCGGTAAATTCTATCTCGATTATTTTTCATGAGAAATATTTTAATTTGATTAATTAATTTTTATTTTCAAGAATAATGCTTTTGGTATTTGTGGCTTCACAAATTGGTAATATTAAAGTAATAATATTGAGATGAAAAAAATTTATATAATTGTAAATTTAAGTAAACCATTTATTTTAAACAATATTTTTTTATAATATTAAACCCAACTTTTCTGTTTTAAAAAACACAGCTATCTAACCATAGTTCAACAAAGAGGATTTTTTTTGTGCAGAAATATAGCCAAATTGCTTGCAGAATGAAAATAAAACCCCGGTAAAGTTTTGCTCCAAAGGTTAAAAGTCTTTTAAAGCAAATTGATAAGATGGCATTATACTTAATTCGTATACCACACCCGCACGGTTAGCTGTTTTTATCCAACTAAATATATAAAAGATTCGTTATATTTGATACTATAACTTTACGTTTCTCATTAATTCGTACTTTTGCTACACAAATATCAAAAAAACACTATGGTTACAGTTATATCTATAATGACGGCAGGGATAGTCATCGGATTGTTTATCAGAAACATGAATGGTTTTTTGAAAAAACTGGATTTGGTTATTATCCTGGCTATTTTCTTATTGTTATTTTTTTTGGGTTTGGCAATAGGAACTAATGAAATGATAATTCAAAACCTTGGCTCTTACGGTTTGATCGCATTAATGCTAACCACAGGAGGTGTTGCGGGGAGTGTTGCCTTGGCTTTTTTAGTATATAAATTTATTTTTAAAAGGTAGTATTAGAAGTAATTACAAGTATGAAGAATTCTTTGCTTATAATTGGCTTTTTTATTGCAGGGATATTTGCAGGCTATTTTTCATTGCTTCCTTCCATAATACTTAAATCCGATATTAGTTTATATGTGTTGTATGCTTTAATGTTTTTTGTTGGCATAGCCATAGGTGCAAACCGGAAAACATGGTCTGTAATCAAAAAAGCAAGAATAAGAATAGTTTTAGTCCCACTGACAGTTGTGATAGGCACGTTTGCCGGTGTAGTAATAACCTCATTTTTTATCAATTCAATATCTGTTAGTGAATCGCTGGCCGTAGGAGCCGGCTTTGGCTATTACAGCCTTTCCAGTGTTTTGATTGGCCAGCTCAAATGCGAGGCCCTGGGAGTTATAGCACTAGTGTCAAACATTACACGTGAGATAATTACTTTGCTCCTTACACCCTTTTTAGCTCAATATTTTGGTAAGCTGGCACCCATAGCTTCCGGTGGGGCTACTTCAATGGATGTGACCTTGCCGGTCATAACACGCTACGTCGGGAGTGAATACGCTATCATTGCTGTTTTTAGCGGTATTGTACTGACTATCCTGGTGCCGTTTTTAGTTACCTTTATCTTGACAGTCTGATCAATCTGCCAACTGGTTATTGTACCAATACACCCATGAGGAAAATGGTTTATAGGGTTATGGGTTGAAAAATCAGTAATTGAACCAATTGTTTTTGATTAACACATTAGTTTAATACTTTAGTATTGAGGGATTCGATCATACCATTTATTTTACACAATGTTTTTTATAAAATTAAAACTAACTTTTCTATTTTTGTTTATAATACAGCTGATATTTTAAAAAATAATTTGGCCTCCATGAAATTCCATAACGCATTAGCAATAGGTTCAATGATTCTTGTGGCCTGCAATTGTTTTGGATCAAATTCCAATAATTCTGATATAGATATAGATCATAAATCTGCTGATAGTTCAGATATTAATAAGCAGCGTCTTGCCTGGTTGGCAGGCAGCAAAGCAGTTGCCATAACGGGTTCGGTAATAATGCTTGACCAAATGTGGTACAGGGATTTTCCCCGAAGTTCATTTCATTTTGAGGATGATATTCTTCACTGGAAGCAACTGGACAAACTCGGACATATAACATCAGCATATAATATCAGTAATGCCAGTTATAAAATGTTCAGATGGGCTGGCCTGGATAATAAAAGAAGTGCTTTGTACGGAAGTATAACAAGCACTTTATTCATGACATCCATAGAAGTACTGGATGGTTTTTCGAAAGAATGGGGGTTTTCAGTCAGTGATCAGGCAGCAAATATGGTTGGTGCAGGAATGTTTTACTCACAGCAATTAACCTGGGAATCACAGAAAATTAAACCCAGGTATTCTTTTACAAGCAGCGGTATAGAAAAATACCGCCCTGAGCTTTTGGGTTCAAACAAAATAGAAAACATGCTAAAAGATTATAATGGCATGACTTTTTGGTTATCGATGAATCTAAACATGTTTTCTCAAAAAAATGAATTCTTTCCGAAATGGTTAAATATAGCTGTTGGTTATGGTGGCGACGGTATGCTGGGGAGCCTGGAAAATCCATCTAAACATAAAGGACAGCCACTTCCCGAGTTAGAAAGGTACAGGCAATGGTATCTGGCACCCGATATTGACTTAACACAAATTAATACCGAATCGCAACTTTTACAACTAATATTTGATGCCCTCGATTTTGTGAAAATTCCAGCACCTGCTATTGAATATAATAATAAACATGGATGGATTTTTCATCTTGTGCATTTTTGATTATTAAACTAAATTGATTGTTAAATTATTAACGGGATTTTCAATACCCTGGCCATAAAAAAATTACAAAGTACCAAATATTAAACCTGATATTGTAGCCATTATAACCACAAGCACAGCATAAACGATTGTTTTTTGCGTACCCATAACACTGCGTATTACAAGCATATTTGGCAGCGACAATGAAGGGCCGGCAAGAAGTAATGCAAGTGCAGGGCCTTTACCCATTCCTGATGATAACAATCCTTGCAAAATGGGTATCTCGGTTAAAGTAGCAAAATACATAAATGCACCAATTATAGAGGCAAAAAAATTGGCAAACAAAGAATTACCTCCAACCATATTACCTATCCAATCGTCGGGTATTATACCCGGTATATCAGTATCACCATGGGTTGAGCCCAGCAAAAATCCGGCAATAACAACACCTATAGCTAACAATGGCAATATTTGTTTGGCAAAACTCCAGGTTGACAACGTCCACTCTTTATTTTCGCCACCATGGAGTAATGTTATTACCGATAAACCGGCAATTCCTAAAACAAATGGAATACTGGTGTCAGTAGTAACCCATGAACTAACCAGTACAGGAGCTGATGCCAAAGCAACCCATTGCCAGGGAATATTAAGTATCTCAATAAGCGAATAAGCAAGCAAGACACCGAGCAAAGCAGTTATTGTCCATTTATTTGACCAAACAAAATACCAAAAACCGGTAGTCATATCTGGAGCAGGTTCACCCCAATTAACAAAAACAAGAATTAAAACAAGAATAAAGAAATGTATGGAAGTTTGCCATAATGGCCTGGTTTCAGAAGGAACTTCAACTTTCATTTGTTCTTCAGCCTTAATGCTCTCTTCTCTTCGATAAATAAAGTTCATAATCAAACCTATTACCACGGCAAACACCACGGCACCTATAATTCTGGCAAGGCCCATCTCCCAACCCAACACACGGGCAGTTAAAATTATGGCAAGAATATTAATTGCAGGCCCGGAATATAAAAAAGCCACTGCCGGACCTAATCCAGCCCCACGTTTGTGAATACTCGAAAACAAAGGTAATATAGTACAGGAGCATACAGCCAAAATAGTACCCGATATTGATGCTATTGAATATGAAGCCCATTTTTTTGCATTAGCACCAAAATATTTTATCACAGCTGCTTGATTAACAAAAACCGCAATAACGCCAGCAATGAAAAAAGCCGGAAGCAAACATAAAATCACATGCTCCTGTGCATACCACCGAGCCAAATCTAAAGAAGCAATAATTGCAGTGCGAAACCCTGCAATTTCCAAAGGCATATTGTATGCAAACAAGAAAAAAACTAAAATCCAGAAAAGTATCTTTATCTCATTTTTCCAATCCATAATCGTTCTAAAAAATTGTGTAGAGCAAGAGCCTATAAGAACACCTTATTTAATAAAGCCTAAAACTATGATATCCGGCATAAATCCTCTTACTACAAAAAACTCATTATTACTTGTTTTTCCCGCCTGCAAGAAGTTCTTTAATCTCTTTAACGCTTGCAAGCTTGCCGCTCAATACAACCTCACCGTCAACAACTAATCCAGGGGTGCGAGAAATACCATAAGTCATAATTTTACTGATATCTTCTTCCTTTGTAAAATCCGCATCAATACCAAGCTCCTCTATAGCCTGTTTTTTAGCTTTTTCAAGCTCACGACACCTGTAACATCCCGGTCCTAATACTTTAATTTCCATAGTATAAAATTTTTCAGTTCGTGAATATGCGAACAAATTTATGAAATTATTTTAGTTCAAACAAATCTGAAAATAATTTTATAACTTCTTCCCAGTTATTCCTGTTTAAGCAGTATTTAATTTTAGGCGACTCTATTTCACCCTGAATTAAACCCGAATTTTTTAATTCTTTTAAATGTTGCGATAAAGTAGATTTTGCTATTGGTAAAACTTTTGACAAATCACCGCTATAACAACAGCTACTGTTTGAAAGTAACCTGATTATGTAAATCCTTACCGGATGAGACAGAGCTTTGGCATATCTGGCAATTTTATCATCATCTTGACTGGGTATTTCCATTTTTACATATATGTTTTGATTCAAATATCGAAAATAATACTTTTTCCAAAATTATTATTTATCTGAAAAAAATTGTAAGTGATAAGCCTGTGAAAAAAATTACAAGTTGGTTTAGTCATTAAATAAATATCACATAACTGTTCAAATAAAACAATTACATAGCTTAACAAACAATCATTCTCATGTAACACACATTTTTAAAATTTCATTAGTAACCAAAAAAAGCTGCTTCTTATATTATTTATTAAAAAAGTATTATCTTTGCTTTGATAAAGAATATCAAATCCTAATTAAGATATTGGTAATTCTTATTTGTTAAAAGAAGAACTATAGTGTTTAATTCAAACATCTAATTTATTAATCAAAAAAATCTAAGTTTATGAGTCGAAACATTTATTTAATTATTTTATTAGTGGTTGGAATGATTTTCCCTGCCAATGGTTTGAGTAACTGGGTTGAAATTAATCAATCCGGACAAACTTCGGCAGATGTAAAACTCATTCACAGCAATATTCAGGAAACTCAAATTCAATATTCACTGGATGGTTACAATAAAACTCCTTTAGAGACCCCGCGTGGAATAGAAAATGTTATCAGTGTTGGAGAGGGGACACAAATAATGGAGAAAGGCATGCCTGATTTGGCAAAACTGGTTTCAACCATAATAATTCCTGATATGGACAAAATGGAGATCAATGTAGTTAGCTCTGAATACCAGGAGTTTACTGACGTTGAAGTAGCACCTTCTAAGGGGCACTTCGATAGAAGTACTGATCCCGATGATGTTCCTTTCACTTATGGTGAAGCATACGAGACAGATGCTTTCTGGCCCGAAGATTTAGCTCAACTGGAAGAACCTTTTATTATGAGGGATTTCCGTGGCCAAACGGTAACTATATTTCCTTTCCAGTATAATCCTGTGAGCAAAACACTCCGTGTTTACACCGATATAGAAGTTGAGATAACTTCTACCGGCGAAGAGGGGGAAACAACTTTAGAACGCAGGCAAGAAGAAATATTAGTTGAGCCGGAATTTGGTCGGATTTATGAGCGTTTCTTTTTAAACATTGCTGCTGCCGAAAGAGGTTATCCTATGCTTGAAACCGAAGAAGGCAGCCTGCTGATTATTTGTTATGATGATTTTATGGATGCAATGAAACCTTTCGTTGACTGGAAGCGGACAACTGGAAGAAAAACCGAACTGGTATCCACAGAAGAAGCCGGAACCACATCGGGAGCTATTCAAGCTTACGTAGAAGACTATTATCACGATAACGAAAACTTTGCTCATTTGCTATTAATAGGCGACTCAGACCAAATCCCTCCTGTACCAGGCTGGGGAGGTCATTCCGACAATGCTTTTGGATTTATTGAATCGCCCAATTTTAACGATATTTTCGTAGGGCGCTTTTCTGCAGAAAATATTGAAGAAGTTGAAACACAAGTGCAACGTACTATAGAATACGAAAGAGATATTGACGAATCAGATGAATGGTTAAGTACGGGCTTGGGAGTTGCAAGAAATGAAGGTACCGGCATGGGTCATCACGGTGAGGGTGACCATCAGCATATGGACTTTATTAAAGACACTTTGCTTAACTATACTTATAATGAGGTACACAGTTGCTATGACGGGACAGGTTACAGTACCTCTGCCGCTGAAATTTCGGGGCATATCGAAGACGGAGTCTCTACTATTAACTTCTGCAATCACGGTTCTGTGACCGGCTGGAGTGTTGCCAATTACGGCATGTTCCATGTAAACAATCTTGAAAACGTAGGCAAACTGCCATATATTCAGTCAGTTGCATGTGTTAACGGTGCTTTCGTAGGCCAAACATGCTTTGCAGAGGCCTGGTTGAGGGCAACCGACGATGATGGTGAACCAACAGGTGCTATAGCCATGATGGCTGCTACTATTAACCAGCCCTGGCAACCACCAATGTGCGGGCAAGACGAAATGGTAAGTATTAAGACGGAAGAAAGTATCGAGCACGGCCCAACAATTAAAAGAACTTATGGCGGTATTACTGCCAACGGCAGCATGTTTATGATTCCTCAATACGGTGGACAGGGAACCAGCACTCATGCAACATGGATATTGTTTGGTGACCCATCACTGATGGTAAGAACAGATGTGCCAACACCATTTGAACCTGAATACGCCAGCGAAATAGAAGCAGGTGCAGAATCATTTATAGTTGAATCAGTTGAAGATGGTGCAACAGTTGCAATAACAATGATAAACGAAGAAGATGAAGTAGAAATACTTGGTACTGCAATTGCAGAAGATGATATAGCAGAAATCGAATTTGATGAACCTCTGCCGGAAGAAGGAACAGTAACACTGGCAATTACCGGCTTCAATAAAGTAACTTATATTAACGACGAAATTGATATCCTGGAAACCTATACTGTTACTTTCAATATAGAAGATAAAGACGGTGATCAAATAGAAAATGCTATCATTACTTTTGATGGTGAAGAATACGAAGCAGGCGAATATGAGATCGAAGGCCTGGAAGAAGGAAGTTACGAATATAAAGTTGAAAAAGAAGGTTACTTCGGCAAAGAGGGTGAAGTTGATGTTGACGACGATATTACTGTAGATGTTACCATGGAAAGGTCTTTCATAGTTACATTTGATATTGAAGACGAGTGGGGCAATGAAATAGAAAATGCCACAATTACTTTCGACGGCCAACAATACGAGCAAGGTGAATATAAAATTGAAAAAATAAAAGAAGGAACATATAGTTACAAGGTTGAAAAAGATCATTACCATCCATTTGAAGATGAAGTTGTGGTGGATGATGATATTACTGAATATGTAATTATTGAAGCTGACGGCACATTCACTGATACCCCCGGGGAAGTTAAATTTTCAGTATTCCCAAATCCTGCACGCGACAATTTTACTGTTAAATCAAGCGAAAAGATTAAAGAAATCAGGCTGATAGATGTCAGCGGACAAGTAATCTTAGATATTCCCGCAGATGGATTTGAAGTTGACATTAATGTAAGTAGCCTGCGGGCAGGAGTTTACTTTATGCAAATACACACTTCTGAAAGTGTAATAACTGAACGGGTTCAGATATCGCAATAAATAAACTTTAAAAACAGTTAACTTTCATATAATAAAAAAGGGAAGGTCAAAATGCCTTCCCTTTTTTTATTTAATAACCTGTAAATATTGATTCAACTAATCTTGCTCCAGGACTTTTTTTCCAAATAAAGCTCTTCATATTTTTTTCTTAACTTCTGATGGCATTGTTTTTCAAGCATAGGGTCTTGTTCAGTTATTTTAACAGCATAATCCCTGGCAACTTTTAGTATTTTCTCATCTTTTGTAATATCAGCAATTTTCATTTCAAGAATACCGCTCTGCTTAGTGCCTTCAATATCTCCCGGGCCACGAAGCTTGAGGTCAGTTTCGGCAATCTTGAATCCGTCGTTTGTTTTAACCATCGTTTCTACACGCTGCCTGGCTTCATTGCTTAATTTAACCCCGGTCATTAAAATACAATACGATTGTTCAGCGCCTCGCCCAACGCGGCCTCTTAGCTGGTGCAATTGGGAAAGTCCAAAACGCTCGGCATTTTCAATAATCATAACAGATGCATTGGGAATATCTACACCAACCTCTATAACTGTGGTAGAAACCAATATTTGTGTGTCACCCCTGATAAACCTCATCATTTCATAGTTTTTATCAGCTGATTTCATCTGGCCATGTACAATACTAACCCCATAATCAGGCAAAGGAAATGCTCTTACAATGCTTTCATACCCGTCTTTAAGGTCTTTCAAATCAAGCTTTTTTGATTCTTCAATCAATGGATAAACTATATAAATCTGCCGGCCCTTTTTAATCTGATCACGAATAAATCCAAATACTTTTAAACGATTTAAATCATATTTATGAATAGTCTTAACAGGTTTTCGGCCACCTGGCAACTCATCAATTACAGATATATCCAAATCACCATACACTGTCATGGCAAGTGTGCGGGGAATTGGAGTGGCAGTCATAACCAAAACATGAGGAGAGATTTGGTTTTTATACCATAACTTAGCACGTTGAGCCACCCCAAAACGGTGTTGCTCATCTATAACAACGAAACCCAAATTTTTGAATTTTACAACCTCTTCAATCAATGCATGAGTGCCTATTAACAAATGCAGCTCACCATTAACAAGATCTTTAAGAATGCCGGCTCTGTCACTACTTTTTGTTGAACCAGTCAATAAACCCACATTAACACCAATATCTTTAAGTGATTTGGAAATAGTTACATAGTGTTGCTGTGACAATATTTCTGTAGGAGCCATCAAACAAGCCTGATAACCATTATCAACAGCAAGCAACATCGACATAAGGGCTACAACAGTTTTACCACTCCCAACATCCCCGTGCAACAAACGATTCATTTGTTTACCCGTCTTCACATCTTGCCTTATCTCTCGTATAACCTTTTTTTGAGCATTCGTAAGATCAAAGTTTAACACATTGTAATAATACTGGTTAAAAAAATCACCTACCTTATCATAAATTATCCCCCGGGCCTTCTCGGTACGCAATTTCTTAAGCCTCAACAAATTCAACTGTATAAAAAACAACTCCTCAAACTTCAACCGGGCAATTGCCCTGCCAAGCAATCTATGGTTTTTGGGAAAATGAATGTTTACTATAGCATCATGCTTATTAAGTAATTTAAGATCACTAATAATATTTGCCGGCAAACACTCCTCTATTTTTAATCTCGAATCATCAAGTAATGTTTTTATCAATTTGTTGATACCTTTGCTGTCAAGCCATTTATTTTTCAATTTTTCGGAAGAGCTATACATGGGCTTCATTCCCGAACCCTGTGTAATACTGACCTTATCAGAACTTTCTATTTCAGGATGGGCTATATTTATTTTATTACCATATTCACTGGGCTTTCCAAAAATAATATATCTTACACTCGCCTTAAAAGCATTTTTTAACCATTTAAATCCACGAAACCAAACCAATTCCACACTGCCTGTTTCATCATAAAACCTGGCAGTCATTCGGGTAGTTCTTTTGTGACCGTGAAACTTAATATCTGAAATATAACCACTTAATTGAACATAAGCCATACCAGGTTTTATCTCATTAACCTTATAAATTTTGCTGCGATCAATATAACGATAAGGATAATAGGAAAGCAAATCATCCAACGTGTTAATATTTAACTCTCCCCTTAAAAGATTTCCTCTTTCAGGACCAACACCTTTAAGGTATTCAATGGATGTTTTTAAAAAATCATTGTTTGCCATTTCCCCGTTAGGTTTTAAAAAATATTTCCGGGAAAATCAAAGTTCAATAAATTCATAATATTAAAAGAAGCGCAACTCAAACTTATTGATCATTTATCTTTTTTGCATTAATTTCAGCCTTAAGTATAAAAAACTCATTTTCATCATCTAAAGGCAAAAATTGATAAACAAGCTTGTTCCTGGTACGTTTGGCAACTTCAATAAGACCTAATCCTGCACCCCCCTTTTCAGAAATACAACCCTCTGTAATCTGCTTTTTATACATCATCTTCAATTCATCCCTGCTTGATTGATTAACTTCTTTTATCGTTTGTTCCAGATATTTTTTCTTTTGTAAAGTAACCTTATTGGCAGTAATAACATAATAAATATCATCTTTTTGACCAATCAGAAATAGTCCTTTCCCGATATGAAACTTATCAATTATCTCATCAGAATGCTTGGTTATGTTCTGTAATGTTTCAACCATTACCGAATAAACCTTACTAATAGTAGACTTCTGCTCATCTTTCCTGCCCATATCTTCTTCGGCCATGCGGGTAAACATTTTAGTAATCTGGTGATGAAATCCTCCCAAATAAACAATGGAAATCCCATTTTCTGTCATCTCGTCATAAATATTCAACACCGACTTAATAAATCCAACTGTTAGTTTCATATAAATATAGTTTAATGATGTAATTATTTAATAATAATATTTGTGATTTCGTAGTGTTAAAATTAATGTAATAGTTAACTTTTGCTAAATTAAAAAAAAATAAATATTAACAAATCAGTGATTCACATAATTATCATAATCATATAAAATATTTGCCGGCATAAAATCTTATACAATGCAAGTACTTATAACCAAAGGCAAATAATTAAACTTTTATAAAAAACTTTTAAACAATACTATATTTTTCAATAAAAAAACCACTATATCAAAAAAATATCCGTCTGTCAATAAAACACTCTTGAAAACAATGCATAGGCAATATTTTTTTCTAATAACAGCAATTACAAGCAAACAGAAAATGACAAATTTGGCCTTTAAACTTTTTATTGGTAAAACTGTTATTTAGGTTAGAAATTTTTTAAACAACTTTCTTATAGAATATTCTCTAATTTGTAATTTTGCAGTAATTTGTAAATGACATTAATTTTCTGTTTTTTTTAATAGAAAATTTTATTCACTAACATATTGTTTACCTTATTGTTTTGTTATACTTCATCATATAATTAAAGCTAATAAGTCATTTTTAATCAAATTTAGCAAATAGCCATTTTCCATAAATAAATTTAAAGAGCCACATATTTATTATTACTAGATTTAATATGCTCAACATATTCAAGATTTTTCTTCTTTTTTTCTTATTAGCCAATATAACTGTATCTGCCGGGCTCTCAACCAGGCATACCATAAAAGGGCATATTACAGATGCTTCAAGCGGTGAGGTTCTTCCGGGTGCAACTGTTCAAATAGAATCTGTTAATAAAGGAACTACCACCAATAATTATGGATTTTACAGTATTAATCTCAAAGAAGGGGCATATAAGCTTAAAATTTCCTACATTGGGTATAATACTGAATATTTTGATATTGAGCTGAATTCAAACGAGTCAATTGATTTTGAACTGGAGCCTATACACACTGATCTCGCAGAGGTTGTTATCACCGATGAGCGGGCCGATCGCCATATTACGGATGTACGCATGAGTACAAGTAAGCTTTCAATAGAAAAAGTCAGATCAATCCCTGCATTTATGGGTGAAACCGATATTCTAAAAACCTTGCATTTATTACCGGGAGTATCCTGGGGGGCTGAAGGAACAACCGGGTTTTTTGTCAGGGGCGGTGGTCAGGATCAAAACATGATTTTGCTTGACGAAGCTCCTATTTATAACGCATCGCATTTGATGGGATTTTTTTCGGTTTTCAACCCAGATGTGATAAGGGATTTTCAGCTATACAAGGGCGGCATCCCGGCACAATATGGTGGAAGATTATCATCTGTTCTTGATATTCGGATGAATGACGGTAATAACAGAGAGTTTAAAGGAACTGGTGGGATAGGAACAATTTCAAGCAGGCTAACATTAGAAGGCCCCTTAAAAAAAGATACAGGCAGTTTTATAGTATCGGGGCGACGAACTTATGCAGACCTGTTTCTGCCCTTATCTTCTGATCCAAATCTTCAAAACAATCAACTTTTCTTTTATGACCTAAATGCAAAAGCAAACTACAGGTTCAATAAAAATAACCGTCTTTTTGTTTCAGGTTATTTTGGCAAAGATGTTTTCAGGTTTGATGATATTTTCGGCTTTAAGTGGGGCAATACATCCTCCACATTAAGATGGAACCACATTTTCAACAGTAAATTATTCTCAAATTTTACCTTTGTATACAGTAATTACGATTACAATCTGCATGCCGAAGAAGGCATGCTTTCTGTTGACTGGGCTTCACATATAGAAGACATCACCTTAAAAGGAGATTTCACCTGGTATCCAAACCCCGAAAATACAGTTAAGTTCGGCCTACATTCAACATCCCACTCCTTAAACCCGGGGCATATTATAGGTATTGATGGCGAAGAACCTATAGCAGAATATAAAATGCCAAACAACTACGCTCTACACCACTCATTATATGCATCAAACAAACATAAATTATCAGAAAATATTACAGTTGAATATGGATTACGTTATTCGCTGTTTCAGAATATCGGTGAAGCAACAATCTATTCGTATGATAAAAATTATAATGTAACTGATACTTCTAAATATGCCAGTGGCGAAATTTTTGATCATCACCACGGACTAGAGCCAAGAATTGCCATGGTTTATCAATTGGATGAAAAGCAAAGTGTTAAGGCTAATTACAATCGAACCAGGCAGTATCTGCATCAGGCAACAAACACAACCGCAGCAACTCCTCTTGATGTATGGTTTCCAAGTAGCCCTAATGTAAAACCACAAATTGCAGATCAGTGGGCTATAGGTTACTTCAGAAATTTTTACAATAATACTTTTGAAAGTTCGCTGGAACTTTATTATAAAAATATGAAAAACCAAATAGATTTCCGTGAAAACGCTTCGTTGCTTCTAAACCCATATTTGGAGAGCGAGCTAAGAACAGGCAAAGCCTGGGCATATGGCGCAGAATTTATGATAAACAAAACAAAAGGAGATTTTACAGGTTGGATAAGTTACACATGGTCGAAAACAATGAGAAAAATCCCTGCCATTAATAACGGAGAACCTTACCCTGCCGCCTATGACCGCCCACACGACATCTCTCTTGTTTTGTCATACGATGTTAATCAACGCATTAATGCATCTGCCAGCTGGACCTATAATACAGGCAGGCCTATAACAATGCCTGCCGGAAAATTTGAATATAAAGGTCTAACATTACCAACTTATTCAAAACGAAATAGTGAAAGACTACCGGATTACCACAGGTTAGACCTTTCATTAACAATAAAAACAACAAGACAAATAACAAGAAACTGGGAAGGAAAATGGAATATCTCGGTTTATAATGCATATTACCGGAAAAATGTTTTTTCTTATTATTTTGATAAAAATGAAGATAACCCCGGCAAAACACAAGCATATAAAATATTCCTGTTTGGAATTATACCCGCGGTTTCCTATAATTTCAGCTTTTGATTAATAAAAAACGCAAACTAATGAAAATATTAAATATTAAGCTTGTATTTTTTTGTCTCTTCAGCCTATTATGCTGTGTAGAAGAAATAGATCTTCTGCTCCATGAAGATGAATATTCAAAATTGGTTATTGATGGCATGATTACAAATGATACTACAAGTCATAAGGTCTATCTGAGTAAAACAAGACCCTACTTATCTGAAAAGCCAGCAAAAAAAGTCACAGAAGCAAATGTAACAATTAAAGACAATAAAGGAAATATTTTCAAACTGGCTGAAAAAGATTCCGGAATATACAAAACCAATAATGATGTATATGGGGTCATCGGCAAAACTTATACCCTGACAATCGATTATGATAATGAGACTTATTATGCTGAATCAACTATGAAGCCGATTCCCTTAATTGATTCATTAGTTTATGAATATGACGACTCACGCAAACAATACAATATAATACTCTACGGTAAAGATCCGGAAAGCAAAAACGGCAAATACATGTGGAATGTATATGTAAACGGAAAGCTTATAACCAAAACCATTGACATGATAAACTTTACTAATGACGCATCATTAAAAGAAGGATATTTAATCAATCGAAGACCTTATAATTATAATATTCAAAAATATGATACGGTAACAATTGAAACACATTCAATCACCGAAGATGCGATTATATTTTTTGAAGGAATACTATCCGAACCAACTTTTACAGGTAACCCTTTTGAAACACCCCCGGCAAACGTACAAGGCAATATCTCAAATGATGCTATAGGATTATTTTTTACCTCCGGTATTACACGGGATACATTAATTATTAAATAACCAGGTGAAATCATAATTTATATTACTTAATAAAGGCAGATTTTGATAATTAAAATAATTACTTTTGAAGAAAATAACCATATGAAACCACAATGACCTTAAAAGAAATAAGTGCCCCTATAAAATCCAACCTAAAAGAGTTTGAAAATCAATTCAAATTCTCCATGAAAAGTAAAGTGCCTTTGCTTAATACTATTACCAGGTACATAGTAAAAAGAAAGGGTAAACAAATACGACCCATGTTTGTATTTTTTGCTGCAAATATGTGCGGGGGTATTACAGAAAAAACATACAGGGCCGCGACACTAATTGAGCTTCTGCATACTGCAACACTCATACATGATGATGTTGTAGACGATTCAAACGAAAGAAGAGGTTTTTTTTCACTTAATGCCCTCTGGAAAAACAAAATCTCTGTACTTGTAGGTGATTACCTGCTCTCAAGAGGATTACTCCTGGCCCTGGAAAATGAAGATTTTGAACTGCTGAAAATTGTTTCAAATTCAGTCAGGGAAATGAGTGAAGGCGAACTGCTCCAGGTTGAAAAAACCCGAAATATAAATATTGAAGAAGATGTTTATTTTAAAATAATTACAAAAAAAACAGCATCTCTCATAGCATCATGTTTTACATCCGGAGCAGCTTCTGTAATATCAAATCAGGATATAATAGAAAAAATGTATCAAATAGGAATTAATTGTGGTATCGCTTTTCAAATTAAAGATGATCTGTTAGACTATAATATTGACTCGCTAAAAGGTAAGCCCTCAGGAATGGATATTAAAGACAGGAAAATGACTTTACCACTGATTTATCTCCTGAATAATGCTGATTACCAACAAAAAAGAAAAATTATCAACATATTAAAAAACCACAATCATGACCCGGAAAAAATAAATACACTGATACAAAAGGTAAATAATAGTGGTGGTATTGATTACGCCCGGGAAAAAATGTGCCATTTTAAAAATATAGCGCTGAAAACACTCTATAGTTTTCCCGATTCCGATTCTCGCAAATCATTGGAAAAACTTATTAATTTCACAATCCAAAGAGATAATTAGACAATAATATTATCGTTTATCAGTGAAAGAAAAAGCATATATCATCAATAATAAAAATTAACAGTTGCTATTTAAAAAGGATTTATAATCGCAGTAATAATTTTTAAAGATGATTTTTTGAACAATTTTGATATCAACATTAATAAAAAATATATATTTCAATATGATGACAAAAAAAATAACATTTACTTTTTTAATTATTTTAATTGCTTTTTCGGCCGGTTCTTTGTCAGCTCAAAAGTTTGAATTACCAATACAACATGAAGAGTTGAAGGGACAAGGCGACTCTATTGATAACCAAAAACATGGAAAATGGATTTATTACGATAAAAACAATACTATAAGAAAAAAAGGGAAATATGATTCAGGTAGTCGAAAAAATACATGGAACTTCTTCAATAGTGATTCAATAAAAATATTTGATTTTGATTACGACCTGAAAACCTATACCAAATACTATGAAAACGGCATAGTAAAAAAAACGGGTGAATGGCATGAAACCGGAAAAGAAGGAAAATGGAAATATTTTAATGATAACGGGAAAAAAGAAGCCAGGGGCAGTTTTAAGAATAACTTAAAATCAGGAAATTGGAAGTATTGGTCTTCAGATGGAACTTTAAAAAAAGAACATAATCATACTACGGGAGAAAGAAAAATATTTTATCAAAGCGGTCAAATTAAAGAAAAAGGTTTGATAAAGGATGACCATAAAACAGGTTTATGGAAATATTGGTATAAATCGGGCAATATATGGTCAAAAGGCAAATATGACAGCGGTGAAAAAACAGGTTTGTGGGAATATTGGTACGAAGACGGAACAAAATGGTCTGAAATACAATACGAAGAAGGATTATCAAGGGGATGGTTTCCTAATGGTGTACTTGAAATGAAAGGTAATATAAAAGACGGTCTTAAACATGGATTATGGAAATTTTATTATGAAGATGGTGAGTTAAAAGAAAAATCAACTTATTCAAAGGGGAAAAAAAATGGCGAAAGCAAAAAATACTTCGAAAACGGTAAAAAGAAATTTGAGGGAATTTATAAGGATAATCAAATACATGGTTATGCACACTGGTATTATGAAAACGGAAAGCCTGAAATGGAAGGCAATTTGATAAAAGGTTTACAAGACAGTACATGGATTTTTTATAATGATAACGGAAATATTGCAAGCAAAGGTAATTTTAAAAAAGGTGTTCAACATGGTCATTGGACATATTTTTACAGTTGTGGCAATAAATTACGCGAAGGAAACTTCAAGGATGGTGATCGCAGCGGACTGTGGGCTACATGGTATGAATCAGGGGCTAAAAGCCATAAAGGTCATTTTAAGGAGAATAAGGAAAACGGTGTATGGACTAGCTGGTATGAAAATGGGCAAAAAAAAGACCGTGGTAAATTTAACATGGGCAAAATGGACAAACTATGGGAAGGTTGGTTTGAAAATGGACAAAAACAATATATCATAAACTATAATAACGATTTGCGACACGGTAAAGCACAGCATTGGTATAAAAACGGAAACAAAAGATATACCGGAAGGTATAAAGAAGGTACTAAGGAAGGCAAGTGGAAACAATGGTACGAAAATGGAAATTTACAAAAAACAGGATTATATGAAAAGGGAAAAAAGCAGGGTAAATGGCATTTTTACTGTGAACAAGGATCTTTAGCAAGAGAACAGGGATTTAAAGATAACCGGCCTGAAGGTAAATTTACTGCATATTACAGCAATGGTAATGAATTGCAAACCGGAAATTTCAAAAATGGAAAACGTGTCGGCGAATGGACTATCAGGGATAGATTTGGTAACAAAAAAAGAGTTATGGTATACGATGACAATGGAAATCTTCTTCATCAGGAAAAATTCGAACAAAGGTCAAGGAGAGGGCGTTTTCCATATTAAAATTTGATCTAATCTTAAAAACATATATCATAAATAAGTAATCATAAAAAAAAGAGAACCCTTTAACAAAAATTGTTAAAAAACTCTCCCTTTTCACAAACTTTTCACAAATTAAGCAAAATCTTCAGCCAATTAATTGCATTTTTCAATACATTCTATAATACTTTTCAACGCGTCATCTTTGATTGAATAAAAAGTATTCTTGCCACTCCTTCGGCTTTTAAGAACACCCTTATTTTTCAAAACATTCAAATGATGCGAAGCTGATGCCTGCTCAATTTTTAGATTTTCATAAATTGATGTAACATTCATTTGCTTGTTCTTATCAAGCATCTCAATTATAGCTATTCTCATAGGATGCGCTATAGCACGTAATTTACTTGCTGCATCTTCAAGTTTTTTTGCGTCAAGTCTTTGATTTCCCATAATAAGATTATATTAAATATTAAAAAAATCTGTTTGATTATATCAAAGGTATGAAATATTTAAATATTAATTATAGTTTTTTGTTTTTTTTCTGTATTTTTATCTTGTTACTAGGAAGTTATAGTTATTTCGCCTTAGATTTGCAAACTTTAGCTTTAAAAAATTCACGGTTCATAAGGGCAATAAACTCCACATCAATCCCTTTTGGGCAGTCAATTTGACAACTATAGGTATTTGAGCATCCCCCAAATCCCAAATCATCCATTTTTTTGACCATTTTTTGGACTCTCCGGGCAGCTTCAGGTTTACCATGAGGTAATAATGCCAATTGCGACACTTTCGCCGCTACAAATAACATAGCTGAAGAATTTTTGCATGCCGCGGCACATGCCCCACAGCCTATACATTCAGCAGCATCGAAAGCCTTGTCTGATGAATGTTTATCGACAGGTATAGAATTGGCTTCCGGTGCAGAGCCTGCATTAACACTGATATACCCGCCTGAACGAATAATTTCATCTAAAGCAGTGCGATCAACCATAAGATCTTTGATAACAGGAAAAGCTTTCGACCTCCATGGTTCAACAACAATGGTACTGCCATCCTCAAAAGATCGCAAATGAAGCTCGCATGTTGTTGTCTTTTTCTCAGGGCCATGCGGACGACCGTTTATATACATGCCGCATGCGCCACAAATACCCTCCCTGCAATCATGGTCAAATGCTATCGGATCGTCACCCTTCTTTATTAATTGTTCGTTTAAAAAATCAAGCATTTCCAAAAAAGACATTTCAGGCGATACGTTTTCCAGGTTGTATTTAACAAAACGCCCCTTTGCATTTGCGTTTTTTTGTCGCCATATTTTTAATGTGATATTCATGGTTGTATATATTTATAATTCGGCTGTTAACTAATTTAATATCGGTTTATACAACATATAATATTAATAGACATTTTACAATTCCAAGCGTAAACAGAGCAATCATCTTTCAGCATACAAAGTTTGTAATATCATTACTAAATCTATTTGTAGCTTCGTTGTTTTAGTTCAACAAACTCAAAATTCAAGTCTTCTTTATGCATTATATGTTTCTTATCAGGCCCTTTATACTCCCATGCCGCCACATAAGCATATTCTTCGTCAATTCTCAATGTTTCCCCGGTTTCTGTTTGTGACTCCTCCCTGAAATGAGCTCCACATGATTCTTTACGATTTAACGCATCCTGTATCATCAAATGTCCTATTTCAAAGAAAGTTTCAACTCGAAGTGCTTTTTCTAATTCCTGATTCAATTCATAACCGGTGCCGGGAATTGCAAGTTCTTTGTAAAACTCTTCCTCCAGTTCTTTTAACAATTGCGAACCTTTAAGCAAACCTTCTTCATTTCTAATCATTCCGCAATAATCCCATAATATTTTTCCTAATCTCCTGTGGAAAGAGGTAGCTGTTTCACTTCCTTTTATATTTACTAGTCTATCTATTCTTTCTTTAACATCCTTTTCTGCCTTATCAAATTCAGCAGTATCAGTGGGTATTCTTGGAGTTGCAATTTCGTCAGCAAGATAATCAGCTATTGTATATGGGAGTATAAAATAGCCGTCGCCCGAACATTGCATGAGAGAATTAGCTCCAAGTCTGTTTGCACCATGATCTGAGAAATTGGATTCTCCTATAGCATATAAGCCCGGAATAGTGGTCATAAGGTTATAATCTACCCAAAGCCCGCCCATTGTATAATGGCCGGCAGGATAAATTTTCATGGGCTCATCATACGGAATTATACCTGTAATTTTCTCATACATTTCAAACAAGTTCCCATACTTGTCTTTTATAGCAGCTTTTCCTTGTTTGTTAATTGCATCTTTAAAATCGAGATAAACTGCCAGCCCGGTATCTCCTACTCCATAACCTGCATCACATCGTTCTTTTGCAGCCCTCGAACCAACATCTCTGGGTACCAAATTTCCATATGCCGGATATTGGCGCTCCAGGTAATAATCCCTTTCTTCCTCGGGTATTTCATTCGGATGGCGATTATCATCCTTGGCTTTAGGTACCCAAACTCTTCCGTCGTTACGCAAAGATTCAGACATAAGTGTCAATTTCGACTGGTATTCATTGAGAACAGGAACACTGGTCGGATGAATTTGAATAAAGCTAGGATTAGCAAATAATGCCCCTTTCTTATGGGCTGACCAGGCAGCCATTGGATTTGACCCCAAAGCAAGTGTGGAAAGGTAAAAAACTGTACCATAACCACCTGTTGCCAAAACAACTGTGTGGGCAGAATGTCTCTCCAATTCACCGGTTATAAGGTTGCGGGCTATTATACCACGAGCTTGCCCGTCAATTACAACCAAATCAATCATTTCACGACGAGAATACATTGTAACAGTTCCCTTTTCTACCTGCCTGCTTAAAGATGAATAACTGCCCAGCAAACACTGCTGACCGGTTTGACCCTTAGCATAAAAGGTTCTTGAAACCTGAACCCCTCCAAAAGACCGGGTATCTAACATGCCACCATAATCGTGTGCAAAAGGCACACCTAAAGCCGTATAATGATCAATTACTTTATTACTGACCTCTGCCGCCCGGTAAACGTTTGCCTCACGCGAACGATAATCACCGCCTTTTATAGTATCTAAGAATAACCTGTAAACACTATCGCCGTCATTCTTATAATTCTTCGCAGCATTAGTCCCTCCCTGGGCAGCAACTGAATGTGCCCGGCGTGGAGTATCCTGAAAACAAAAAACCTTAACATTGTAACCAAGCTCTCCCAGTGAACTGGCAGCAGAAGCACCTGCTAAACCTGTGCCAACAACAATAACATCAAGCTTCTTGCGATTGGCAGGACTTACAAGCTTCAATCCGGTCTTGTATGTCTCCCATTTTTCAGTTAAAGGTCCTGACGGTATTTTAGAATCAAATTTTATCATGGCTCAAAACTTTCCGAGTTGATATTTTATTAACTATAAAAAAATAAAAAATATATTGGAATAAGTGCAAAACCAACAGCTATAACAATTGAATAAATTGTACCTATTACTTTTATCGCAGGAGTATACTTCTCATGATTCAAACCCAATGATTGAAAAGCCGACTGAAAAGCATGCTTTAAATGAAAACCCAAAAAAACTAAAGCAACCAGGTAAATAGCAGAATATAAAGGGTTTTGAAAAACCACAACAGCCATCGGGAAAAAATCATGCGGACTATCTGCATATTCAGGAACAGGAACAAACCCAACTTTTACAAAGAAAAAGTTTAAAAAATGAATAAACAGAAATATAAAAATAATCACTCCCGTATGTATCATATATTTCGAAAACCTGGACTTCTCGGTTTTTAAACTCTTGGCGTACTTAATCGGACGTGCCCTGTAATTATATATTTCTAAGATAACCCCAAGCAATATATGAATCAAAAATCCACCAAACAAAACATACTCCATTATCTTGATAAATGGATTGGTTATCATAAATTGTACAGCCTCTCCGAATAATTCGCCATCATCTCCAACAATCATCAGCAAATTAATAGTTAGGTGTACTACCAAAAAAAGCATCAAAAATATGCCGGCCAATGCCATTACATATTTCTGGCTTAATGTCGAAAATCCTATTCGTTTATTGCCCATCGCTTTTTAAAATTGAATGTGGTAATAAAATTATTGAATATCTATTAAAAAAGTTGTTTATTTGTTATTATTTTCAATCCGATTTAAAACAACAGCTATATGCCGAATTTTTTAATCAATTTCATAAAACCGAAACAAATGTATATTTTTATAATCTTTTTTACAAAAAATTAAGTAATTTATAACCGTTATAAATAAAAACATCATATTATTCATTTATTAATCGCTACCAATAAATTTATATAAATTACAGAAAACTGCCTGAAACATAGGTATATAAACATGAAATATTTTCCATTTAACAATTCTCTTTTTAAAAAAAACAGGTCGGAATTTATCAAAAAGATGCACCCAAACTCCATAGCTGTTATCCTTTCTAATGATAAAATTACCCGAAGCCATAACCAATATTATCCATTTCGCCAAAATCCTGACTTTTTTTACCTTACAGGTATAGACCGTGATAAAATAACTTTGCTGCTTTATCCTGACAGCCCTGATCCAAAATTACATGAAACCCTGTTTATACCATGCAACGACAATAACATAGCATTATGGGAGGGAAAAAATTTAACCGAAACAGATGCTAAAAACATCTCAGGAATAAAAAATGTATTTTCTCAAAATTCTTTTTATTCACATTTACAAAATGCTATGTCAAATGCTGATCATGTTTACCTCAGTACTATAGAAAGCCCGGATTATAATAACCTTGAGTATACATGCAGCAACTTGCAATTTGCACATAAATTAAAGCATAAATACCCTCTGCATAACTACCTGAGAGCTGCTCCAATAATAGCTAATCTCAGAACGATAAAATCAAAAGAAGAAATAAAAGCTATAAAAACAGCAATTGAAATCACATCAAAAGCGATTTTTAGGTTATTAAAGTTTATTAAACCCGGAGTTAAAGAATATGAAGTGGAAGCCGAAATCATTCACGAATATTTGTATAACGGTGCCACAGGTCATTCTTTTCAACCTATTGTAGCATCGGGTTCTAATGCATTAATTTTACATTATACAACGAATAACGATATTTGCAAAGATGGAGAGCTTTTGCTTATAGATACAGGCGCCGAGTATGCAAATTATGCCAGCGATATATCAAGAACCATCCCTGTTAACGGCCGGTTTACAAAAAGGCAAAAAGAGGTTTACAACAGCGTATTGAAAGTTTTAAAGGAAGCAAAATCAATGCTGACAACCGGCACAACAATAAATTCATACCATAAAGAGGCTTGCAAAATTATGGAAAGTGAATTGATAGACCTAAAACTTATCAACAGAGTTGATTTAAAAAAACAAAACCCGGACGAACCATTATATAAAAAATATTTTCCCCATGGTATTTCGCATTTTATGGGCCTTGATGTGCATGATGTCGGCAACAGGTTTGAACCTCTTAAACCCGGAATGGTGCTTTCATGCGAGCCAGGGATATACATTCCAGAAGAAAACATTGGTATCAGAATTGAAAACAATATTATGGTTATAGACAAAAAACCGGTTGATTTAACAGAAAACTTGCCAATTGAAGCAGATGAAATTGAACAAATAATGAATTAATAATCAAAAAAATATAAATATGTTTGATAAAAATACATACATCAAAAGACGTGATAAACTTAAACAAAAAGTAAGTAACGGTATCATACTACTTTTAGGAAACAACTATTCTCCAATGAACTATCCTGCTAATTCATACCGGTTCAGGCAGGACAGTACATTTATTTACTTTTTTGGTCTTGACATGCCGGGACTGGCTGGCATCATAGATATAGATAACAACGAAGAAATATTATTTGGTAACGATGTAACACTGGATGATATAATATGGATGGGGCCGCAGCCTACAATCAAAGAAATTAGCGAAAAAGTGGGTATCAATAAAACAGAACAATTTGCACGCTTATATGATAAACTAAAAAGCGCTCTTAGAAAAAAACAAACGATTCATTACCTTCCACCTTACAGGGGAGAAAATAAAATATTGCTAAATGAGCTGCTTAACATACCCATCAATGAGCAAAAAGAAAATGCTTCAACAAAACTTATTAATGGAGTTGTTAGTTTGCGATCAGTAAAAGAACAACAGGAGATCAACGAGCTGGAAAAAGCTATGGACACTGCATACCTCATGCATACCACAGTTATGAAAATGGCAAAACCAGGAGTATATGAAAGGGAAATCGCCGGCCTGATTGAAGGTATCGCTCTATCTTCAGGTACTATAGCATCATTCCCTATTATACTTTCTAAACATGGCGAAACATTACACAATCATGATCACAGTAATAAATTGGAAAAGGGCGACCTGTTACTGGTGGATGCAGGCTGTGAATCACCTCTGCACTATGCAACCGACCATTCAAGAACAACACCTGTTGGAGGCAAATTCAGTCAAATGCAGAAAAACATTTATCAAATTGTACTAGATGCTCAAATAAAAGCAATACAAACTATAAAAGATGGCGTAACTAATTTAAGCGTACACATGAACGCCTGCAAAAAAATTGTTTTAGGGCTGAGTGAACTTGGACTCATGAAAGGTGATGCTGAACAAGCCGTTGAACAAGGTGCACACGCTATGTTTATGCCTCACGGCATAGGACACATGCTCGGGTTAGATGCACATGACATGGAGGATCTGGGTGAAGATTTTGTTGGCTATGACAATGAAGTAAAAAGATCTGATATCTTCGGAATAGGAAACCTGCGCTTAGGTAAAAAACTCCGGGAAAATTTTGTTGTTACTGTCGAACCGGGAATTTATTTCATCCCGCAACTTATAGAAAAATGGAAAAATGAGAAAAAATTCCTTGATTTTATAAACTATGAAAAAGTAAAATCATACATAGGGCTTGGTGGTATAAGAATTGAAGATGATATTCAAGTAACAAAAAACGGATACAAAGTATTGGGAAAACCAATACCAAAGTCAATTGATGATGTGGAAAATATAACTCCAAAATAAAAAATTACACACCAACTATTTTGTCTTTGAATAAACCTTGAAGTTTAAAAGAAATTTAACTTTTTTAAACCTGGTTTTAATTTCGAATCATTAGTCGGGGTTTGGCAATCATTTGTCTTAAATATATTTACATTAAATATATATATATTTGATGGCCATGATTTTTTTCCAGTCACCTTTTAGTATATTAGCAAATTGTAATAATGATTTTTTGTTGAAATCAAAAAAGACAGGATTATAATTCTGCATTGTTTTTTCAAACAAAATTTTATAAAAAATTAATGTTTTACGAACTCTGAAAATTGTTTTAATTATGAAAAAAATTACTTTAATGTTATTTTCTGTTTTTTTATTTGCTTTTCTTTTTGGGCAAAGCAGTAGTTTGCAGTCGCAAAATATGGAAGAACCGACCAGAAGTCCAGCTTCACCCTCAGTAGAGGAACTGGACACAGATTTTTCTAAGGGTTTAACCCCGCGAGCGGAGATAGATGTGGCCATTCTTACTCCTGACGATGATCCTCATGATGCATTTATCAACGAATTAGATGATTTTGATAACATCAATGCATCTCTGTTTCCACAGGGCTTAATTGCCGATATGGATGTAGATGATCTTCTTGAGTATGATGTTTTGATAACTTATAACAACCATCAATGGAGTGCAGGCGCAGCAAATGCCGACCCCGACCATGTGGGTAATGTGCTTGCAGAGTATATTGACGAAGGTGGAGCTTTTATTGAAGGTTGCTTTGTGATGGACTTTTGGGGATGGGAAATAGGAGGCACATATTTCAACGAAAACTATTCCCCATGGCAGCAAGCAACAGGCGATGGAACTCACGCATTGAATTTGGACGAAATCCATGAGCCCGATCATCCAATTTTTACAGATGTGGAGGATTTTGGCACTACCTCTACAATGCTTCTTGATCATCCCGGCACTGTTGACGGTATATTGCTTGCCGACTATGATAATGGATGGCATGCAATTGCTGAAAAAGAAGATAAAAATATCATCGCAATTAACCTTCTGACTATGTCTGGTGGTGGTATTAACTATACCGGCGACGGTTCGATCTTATACAAAAATGCTATTGTATATTTGGCAGAGCCGCCGGAACCACCATTTGAGGTTACCTTCGAAGTTGAATGCAGTGAAACAGGTGATCCGTTGGAAGGTGCTTTAGTTACATTAGACGAAGAAGAAAAAGAAACTAATGAGGAGGGAATTGCAATATTTGAAGAAGTTGATGAGGGAACATACGATTATATGGTCGAAAAAACAGGCTACACTGACGTTGAAGATGAGATAACTGTGGAAGGCCCAAAAACTGTTAATGTTGAAATGGAACCAATACCAACATATACAGTTACTTTCGAAATTGAAGACGTAGAAGGTAATGAAATAGAAGAAGCCATAGTTACTTTGGGTGAAGTTGAAAATGAACCGGGCGAGTATGTATTTGAAGACGTTGAAGAAGGAACACATGAATATAAAGTAGAAAAAGAAGCTTATCTTACAGTTGAAGACGAAATAACTGTCGAAGAAGATAAAACTGTAGAGGTAACAATGGAATTCGAACTATTTACCCTGGAACTTGAAGCTAATCCCGAAGAAGGCGGAACAGTTGAAGGTGAAGGTGAATACCACTATGGCGAAGAAGTTACTATTACAGCTGAAGCAGAAGAAAACGAACAAGTATATGAATTTGAAAACTGGACAGGCGATACAGACTATGTTGATGATCCTGAATCTGCAGAAACTACTGTAACTATGCCTGCTGCTGATGTAAGCCTTACCGCTAACTTCCAGGATGTTACAGGATTAACTGAACTTGAAGGAGCTGAGTTATCAATATATCCTAACCCCGCAAAAGACGAGGTTTCAGTTAAATCAAACGAATTAATCAACGAAATAAAACTGATAACCCTTAGCGGACAAGTAGTAAAAAGCATTGTTGTAGATTCTCATGAGTCTGTGATTAACATCAGCAATCTGCAAACAGGCGTTTACCTGATACAAATACATACCGATAAAGGTATAGCAACTGACCGTGTTCAAATAGCACGTTAAGAAAAAAGAATATCTTATAAGCTATTGAAGCTTAAAGTTGTTAAAAAAAGGGAAGGACAAAAAGCCTTCCCTTTTTTTTTATATGATTAACTTAATTCAGCCTTTATACCAGGAAGCATATTTTATATAATTGTTAGAAATTCTTTCAAGCAGGTTTTTTGTATGTTCCGGGCTGATTGACTTGATCTTTTTGGCAGGTACTCCGCCATAAACACTTCCGGCTTCAACAATAGTTTCTTCTAAAACAACACTTCCGGCAGCAATAATAGAATTGGCACCTATTTGTGCGTTATCCATAATGACAGCATTCATGCCTATCAAAACATTGTTTCCTATTCGACAGCCATGGACAATTGCATTGTGAGCAATGCTCACATTATCACCAATATCGGTTGGGGCAGTTTCAAAAGTACAATGTATTACAGCACCGTCCTGGATATTAACTTTATTGCCTATTCTTACATAATGAACATCACCCCGAATAACTGCATTAAACCAGACACTGCAATGATCACCCATAATTACATCACCGATAATGGTAGCATTATCAGCTAAATAGCATCCTTCTCCGAATTGTGGGGTATAACCTCTTATTGTTTTTATTAGCGCCATTATAATTAATTTTATTTCTCACTATAATCCAATGAGTAATGTAATCCTTTGTTCTCCTTTCTTTTCATTGCCATTTTAATTATAAGATAAGCAACGTTAATTACATTGCGCAGTTCGCAAAGTTTTGGTGAAAGTATAGATTTTATGTATAAATCTTCTGTTTCTTTATAAATAAGATTAAGTCTTTTTAAAGCTCGTTCCAGCCGAAGGTTTGATCTAACAATACCGACATAATTACTCATTATTCCCTGCACCTCTTTAAGGCTTTGTGTAATAAGTATCATCTCTTCATTTAGCACAGTACCTTCGGCATCCCAGGGAGGTACATCGTCACAGAATTTATAGTTTTTGAATTCGCGGGAAGATTTTCGTGCCGCCCTATCGGCAAAGACAACAGCTTCAAGTAATGAGTTAGACGCCATTCTGTTGGCTCCATGCATTCCGGTAGAAGCACACTCTCCTGCTGCGTATAACCTGTTGATAGTGCTAAGTCCGTATTCATCTGTCTTTATACCGCCACAAATATAATGAGCAGCCGGCACAACAGGTATCATATCACTTGTTATGTCAATACCGAGTGATCTGCATTTTTTGTAAATATTCGGGAAACTCCTTTTTAATGCAACCTTATCAATATGGCGGCAATCCAGATATACATGATCTTCTCCTGAAAGTTTCATCTCATTATCTATTGCACGTGCAACAACATCTCGCGGAGACAGTGAGCCCCGGCTATCATATTTATACATAAATTCTTGTTCGTCAGAATTTTTCAACACAGCACCAAATCCTCTCAATGCCTCTGTTATTAAAAAGGAGGGCCTCTCAATCGGATTATACAATGATGTAGGATGAAACTGCACAAACTCCATATTCTCAACCATGCCTTTAGCACGGTATACCATGGCAATACCATCTCCGGTAGCGATACCGGGATTAGTTGTTGTTTGATATGCCATGCCTGCGCCTCCTGTTGCCAATAAGGTGATCTTCGACAAAAATGTAGTAATCTCTCCTGTATCAGGATTTAAAACATATGCACCATAACATTCAATACCGGGATTATTACTCGTTACCAATTGCCCAAGATGATGCTGAGTAATAATTTCTACAACAAATCTCTCTTCAATTATCTCAATATTAGAGTGGCTCCGGGCTGCTTCAACAAGGGCACGAATAATCTCCTTGCCGGTATTATCTTTATGATGCAACACGCGGTATTCTGAATGACCCCCCTCACGCCCCAATTCATAATTGCCGGAATCATCTTTATCAAATTTTGTCCCAAAATCTATAAGGTCTTTAATACGCTCAGGGCCTTCTCTTACAACCATATTAACTATCTTTTCATCACATAAACCCTTACCACAATCTAAAGTATCCCTAACATGTTTATCAACCCGGTCAGGTGAACGCACCACTGCAGCTATTCCGCCTTGAGCATATTTAGTCGTGCTTTCCCTAATAGGTGCCTTGGTTATAAGAGCTACTTTACCGTATTTGGCAACTTTCAATGCATAATGCAATCCGGCTATTCCCGAACCAATTACAAGAAAATCTGTCTTCCTTACCATAATATTCAGAAGCTTTTACATAAAACATAAAGAAGCCTAAACCAATATTTAAAGATATTTATCACTCTCTTCTAATAATAACATAAGGTGTACCTAAAAACAAAGTTTAAAGATACACCTTATTATTTTATAAAAAATGGTTTTTTTATAAAAGGCTATACGTAACGGCAACACCAACTGTAACAACTGAGGCCATAACCATAAGTTTTATAAGGATATTCAGGCTGGGGCCTGATGTATCTTTAAACGGATCGCCAACGGTATCCCCTGTAACTGATGCACTATGCGCCTCAGAACCTGTGCCTCCAAAATGGCCCGCTTCTATGTATTTTTTGGCATTATCCCAGGCTCCACCGGCATTAGCCATAAAAATAGCAAGGGCAAAACCACTGGAAATAGTTCCGATAAGCAGTCCTGCAACACCTGCAACACCAAATATCAGTCCTACAATAACAGGTATAAATATTGCAACTAAAGAAGGAATAAGCATTTCACGCTGTGCTCCCTTGGTTGATATTTCAACACACCGGGCATAATCAGGCTCTGTTTTACCCTCCATAATACCGGGAATAGTTTTCAACTGCCTGCGTACTTCATTAACCATTTTTTGTGCGGCACGACCAACAGCATTCATTGTCATACCACTAAAAAGGAATACTGACATCACACCCAGCAAAATACCAACTATAACATGTGGATTCATCAAATGAATATTAAAATGATACACAAAATCAATAAATTCAGCTTCAATTGCGGGTGTATTATTAATTAGTTCTTGTGGTTTATCAAGGAACTTAACAAACATCATCCTTATTTCCTCAAAATAAGAAGCTAAAAGTGCCAGAGCTGTTAGTGCAGCACTGCCAATGGCAAATCCTTTACCAGTAGCTGCCGTAGTATTGCCAAGTGCATCAAGAGCATCTGTACGCGAACGCACTTCAGAACCGAGGCCGCACATTTCAACATTACCACCTGCATTATCGGCAATCGGGCCATAAGCATCTGTAGAAAGTGTTATACCTAAAGTGGAAAGCAAACCTACAGCGCCTATACCAATGCCGTATAAACCATAATTTAAGCTGGCCACAGAATAATCAAAACCGGTTGCGAAAGAAAATGCAAGTGTAATTGCAACTACAATTATACCCAAAGGAACAGCCGCAGAAATCAGGCCTGTACCAACACCACTAATTATAACCGTAGCATGCCCGGTTTTGCTGGATTCTGCAATTTTTCGCGTCGGCTTATATGCTGAAGCGGTAAAATATTCGGTTGACTGGCCGATTGCTATACCTGCAATCAAACCAATAACAATAGAACCCCAAATTCCAATAAAACCCCAGTCAGGTATAGATGCCCAAATTCCACTGCTATTAGGAATATTTAATAGATACAAAATAACAAACGCTGCAATTACAATCAATACAGCACTAAAATTAACTCCGAAACTTAATGATTTAAGCAATTGTTTTTGAGTAGCATTTTCTTTTGTTCTTACCAAAAATACACCAAGAATTGACAGTAAAGTACCCACAGCAGCAATAAGCATAGGAGCAATTACAGCATTTGTTTGAATATCGATTCCATAAGACATAAAAGCAGCTGCACCAAGAAGTGCTGTTGCCAGTATTGAAGCACAAAACGACTCGAAAAGGTCTGCACCCATACCTGCAACATCACCTACATTATCACCAACATTGTCAGCTATAGTTGCAGGATTTCTGGGATCATCCTCCGGAATTCCCTCCTCGGTTTTTCCTACCAGGTCAGCACCCACATCGGCAGCTTTTGTATAAATACCTCCGCCTACACGAGCAAACAATGCCTGGGTAGATGCACCCATACCAAAGGTAAGCATTATCGCAGTTATTGTCATTAATTTGTAGCCCGGATCCATAGAACCAACATCAACAAATTGATTTAAAATAATAAACCATGCTGAAATATCAATCAATACCAAACCTACAACTACCAATCCCATTACAGCTCCACTGCGAAAGGCTAAACGTAAACCAAGATTAAGTGAACTGCGACAAGCATGTGCAACACGTCCTGAAGCATAAGTGGCAGCTTTCATGCCAAAAAAACCAGCTAAAGCTGAAAAAGCACCCCCGGTCAAAAAAGCAAATGGAACCCAGGGGTTTTGAACTCCCAAACCATAGGCCAATAAACTCAACAACGCAGTAATAAGCAGAAACACCAATATAACGACTTTGTACTGTTGTTTTAAATAGGCACCTGCACCATCCCTGACGTGTTGAGCAATTTTTTTCATTAAATCTGTCCCCTCATCCTGTTGCATCATTTGCCTGAAAAAGTAATAAGCAAATGATAAAGCTAAAATAGCACTCAAAGGAACTAACCAAAATATTACGGGCATTTCATCCTCCTTTTTTTAATTAAATTAAATTATTGAAAAAATGAAAAATAACTATTTAAAACTTATACAATCGGGCGCAAAATTATAAATTTATTTTGTCAATAATAACTTTTATTTATTATTATTAAGATAATTATGAGTTTAAAATATTAAATTGATCCAAAAAATAACTACTATTTACAGAGTAAACGCATAAAATAAAGTTAAAAGAAAAGCATTTAAATAGTTAACATTTTGAAAGCTAATAAACTATTTGTAACTTTACATTAAAATAAGATTTTTTGAGCCAACTATATGCAAGTAAAAAGCAGATTGAACAGTTATTTATTATAATATCCGGTTATTAACAAATAAGAAAAAGCAAAGGTTTCTTTTCAAATGTTTATTTTTTTGTACTAACTTTGCAACATAGTGGTGAAAATTTTATCAAAACCTGAAAGATCTTTTAATATCTATGGACAAAACAAAACTTGAAATTATAGGTATTTCATATAGCCAGTCACAATCAGGTGCTTATGCATTAATTTTGGGCGAAGCCGGAGAAAAAAGGCGGCTTCCGATTATAATTGGCAGCTTTGAAGCACAGGCAATAGCAATAGAATTAGAAAATATGAAGCCAAGTCGCCCACTTACTCATGATCTTTTTAAAAATTTTGCTGAAACTTTTAATATTATTATAAATGAGGTAATAATTTATAAATTTAGTGAAGGAATATTTTTTGCTAAATTAATATGCTTTGATGGCACAAAAGAAGTTGAAATTGACTCCCGAACATCAGATGCAGTTGCCCTCTCTGTCAGATTTAAATGCCCGATATATACCTATGAATCAATTCTCGAAACAGCAGGAATAATATTACAGGACGAAAAAACAGAACCATCACCAGAGGATATAAATGAAGAAAAAAAACCTGTTGAAGACGGAGAGTTCTCACAATTAAACATCATTGAACTTAAAGAAATGCTTTCAAAAGCCATTAGCGAAGAAGCATACGAAAGAGCATCAAAAATACGTGATGAAATAAATAAAAGAAAAGGTAAAAAAAAATAATGCTCCTGATATTTACCTATTATCTTTACTCTTCAATCTTATTTCCCGGAAAAAAATCAAAAACAGCTAAGTGTTGATAATCGAATTGTTATTAATACCTTATTGACACAAAGCAATAAATATAGCAATTAAGAGATAAAAAAATGTTTTTTTTAAATAGCTTACATGTAAAATTAAGTCAAAAAACAATTAAACGGTATTCATTTTACCTTGACTTTGATACCTAATAAAACTAATTTTGAAATTTTAAAATTTAAGGTAAGTTTTTATAATTTATAACAGTATAATAAAATAACAAGCCGGTTTTAAGGCTTATAACCTATCTCAAAAATGAAGCAATACCTGTATTTATTGTCTTATGTGCTTGATAATGGTACAATCAAAAAAGACAGAACCGGCACCGGCACAAAAAGTGTTTTTGGTTATCAAATGCGTTTTAATCTTAATGAAGGGTTTCCTTTATTAACCACAAAAAAGCTTCATTTGCGTTCTATAATTCATGAACTTTTATGGTTTTTGAAAGGTGACACCAATATTAAGTATCTCAAAGATAACAGAGTATCAATATGGGATGAATGGGCAGACGAAAATGGTGACCTTGGGCCGATTTACGGTGCACAATGGCGAAGCTGGAAATCGGGTGAGCAAGTTGTTGACCAAATTTCCAGGCTTATTGAACAAATAAAACATAACCCGGATAGTCGCAGGCTAATAGTAAATTCATGGAATGTAGGACAACTGGAACAAATGGCTTTACCACCGTGTCATGTGCTTTTTCAATTCTATGTAGCTGAAGGAAAATTATCATGTCAATTATACCAAAGAAGTGCAGACATTTTTATAGGAGTACCTTTTAATATTGCTTCTTACTCGCTTTTAACAATGATGATTGCTCAAACATGTGGTTTAAATTATGGCTATTTTATACATACATTAGGCGATGCACACCTTTATCTTAACCATATCGAACAGGCCAATGAACAATTAAAAAGAAGTCCAAAAGCTTTACCGGTGATGAACATTAACCCTGCAGTAAAAAGTATTTTTGATTTTAAATTTAACGATTTCGATCTTTCGGAATATGACCCTCATCCACATATAAAAGCACCTATAGCTGTTTAAAGCTAATGGATTGGTGATTTTTGCCTGTATAAAACCCCATTAATCATTAATTAATAAAACCTGATCCTGTTATCTTTTATATCGGCATTCTTTTTGAGTGCTTCAATCACTTCATTTGCAACCCTGTTATTAAAAGTATTTTGCAATTGCCTGCGAATATTAGTCAAATCATCAGGTGCTATTACACTTTCTTTACCTGTAAGTTCAATAACAAAAACAGCATTATTTCCCTTAACAGGATCAGATATTTGATTTTCCTCTAAAGCAAAAGCTGCACCAATTACAACAGGTTCACGACCAAAACCCGGAAGGTTAGATGTTTCAAATTTTAGATTTTCTGCCTTATTTAATTCAAGTCCAAGGTTTTTGGCAACAATTTCAAGTGATTTATGCTCTTTCATTTTTTCTTCAAATTTCCCGGCTATAATTTCAAATTTTTTGTCTCTTATTGCTATCCTTTTCATGTCATCCCTAATGTCATCAAGAGTAGGGACACCTTCTTTTCTGACATTTTTCAGTTTAGCCACGACAAATAAATCCTCGAAGTCGTATATTTGAGATATTTCTCCTTTCTTTGTCTCTTCATTAAAAGCCCATTGTATTATTTGACGGGCCTCTTGCACACCAGGAAGATTATTATCCATTTTGCCCAACTGTTCAGCTTCACGCATTGAATATCCTTTTTCTTTGGCAGCATTTTCGAAATCTTTTCCTTTTTCCCTTGCTAAAGCTGCAAAATCACTAACTTCTCTAAATACCTGCCTGTAAGTGCTGTTACTGGGTATGATCTCCCTGATAATTTTGGCAACCTGAACTTTTTTGGAAGTTTGAGAATGATCGGTAATATGAATTATGTGAAACCCATAGTCAGTTTCTACTTTAACAATGTCACCAACACTACCATTAGCAACTGCTTCATTAAATTCATGAATCATCTCTCCGTCATTAAACCAGTCAAGGTCGCCCTGGTTCATCGCGGCAGAAGGATCATCGGAAATTTGCATGGCAAGCTGTGGCAATTCCCCGGGGTTATTACGAACAACATCCAATAAAGAATCGGCCTTTTGTTTTGCCTGTGTTCGATCTCTAGCTATTTGCTGTTGCTGATCAGCCATAGATCCCATGTATGTAATTAATATATGGCTGGCGCGCATGGAGTCAGGCCTGTGTTGAATATCATTAAGCATTGCAACAACAAAAGCATTTTCTTGCTCATAAGGACCGTATGTAGTACCCCTGGGAGAATTGAACATTATAGAATCTATTTCAGAGGATAATTCACCCTTACTGTAATATTGCTCATCCATGCGCTCATCTGAAACAGCATTGACAAATCTTTCAGTATCATCAACCATCTGCAATTCTTCTTTCAGCTCAAGTATATCTTCTTTTATCTCACGTCGGTCTTCTTCGGTCGGATAAACCGGAATAATAACATATTCCAGGTCACGTGTATGTTCCTGGCGATATTGGTTTTTATTCTCTTTATAAGCTTTTTTAATATCATTTTCTCCAATTTCAATATCATCATCTGAAATGGTATTATATCTTTGAGCAATAAACTGAATATCAGCAGTTTCGTTTTGACCTAAATAATCAACATTAGCAAAAAAATCAGGAACAAAATATGATCTCTCTATTATATTTTTGTATTTCTCTTCTCTGCGTTCATTTTTTATATGCTGTTCAAGCATTAACCACTGGTTTCGCATTTGTGGTTCCATCATGTCAATATTCTGAATAAAATTACGTACTTCTTCGGCTCTAAATTCACCGGTTTGTGGATCTGTAAAGCTTTGTACGATAAAAGGATGGGGATCTGAACCAACAACCATTTCCAGTAATTCTTCACCCGTAACATCAATACCGGTTTTTTCAAGCTCATTTTCCAGCAATATTTCATTTATTATATCCTCCCAAACCTGTTGCCGAATAAGAAAAAGCTCCTGATCACCAGGTGAAGACTCGCCGGTTTGTTGCTTCCAGCTTTCCAAATGTTGATTGAACCTTTCATCAAATTCCGGATATGAAATTGTAGTGTTATCTATTTCCGCAAGAATCATTTGTGCCCTGGCATCTCCACCCTGCCTTGGACCATATTGAAACAAATCACCCAAAACAAATGCAGCAAGACCTACACCTATGATAGCTATTAGTAAGCCGGAATAACTTCTTATTTTTCCTATTAAAGCCATAATTTTTTATTATTTTATAAATTAATGTGCAAAATTAATACAAAATATACACTTTACACAATAGTGCTAAAAAAAGATTCCCTAAGAAATATTAAATAATCTAATTTTTTTTTGAAACTATATTTTAACACTATCTTCCGGTTAATAGTTTAAAAATTAAATGATTACAAATTATGATTATTTATACCTATAAATCATGCCTTTCGACAAGTTAAGTTCATGATATATGGCAAGATTAATTCTTAACCGGTCTCTCGTGATATTTCACAGAATTTTGGCGTTTGATTATTATTACCAACACCATAAATAATCATATTATTGTTTATCGGTAATTTTTATTAATACTTGCTCAACACGAGTTTCAGAAACCTGGAGAACTTTAAGTAAAAGCCCATCAATTTCAATCTCCTGATTTTTTTCAGGTATACTCTCGTAATAATTCACAATCAAGCCGCCAAGAGTTTCATATTCTTCTGATTCAGGCAGGTTCAAATTATATTTTTCATTTAGAAAATCTATTTCTAAACGTGCTGAAAAAACAAACTCATTTTCGGAAATGGATTTTTCAATCATATTATCAACATCATATTCATCATCAATTTCTCCAAATATTTCCTCCATAACATCTTCAATAGTAATTAGGCCACTGGTGCCGCCAAACTCATCAACAACAATTGCTATGCTTTTTCTTTGCTGTATAAAACTTTTTAAAAGTTTGTTAGCATGCATTGTTTCGGGTACAAGCATAATTGGACGTATTATAGAGTCAAGCCTTGTAGGATTTTTAAAAAAGTCGAACGCATGAATATATCCTGTAATATTGTCGATATTATCTTTATAAGTAATAACTTTTGATAACCCGGTTTCATGCATTCTTGCCCTGACAGTTTGCATGTCATCTTTTTCTTCAACGGCAACTATTTCGGTACGGGGGATCATACATTCACGCAATTTGGTTGTCGGAAATTCTATCGCGTTACGAAAAATTTGAATCTCATGACTTGGTTGTTGCTGTTGAAAATTAACCTCACCAAATTCTTTGATATAATTATCAATATCAACAATATCAAATGCCTTACTGTCTTTTGAAATATTAACGCCAAACAATTTGATAAGTATAAATTCTCCTGCTTTTATAGTAACCAAAATAATCGGATACAAAAGGTAATAAAACAAATGAACAGGTATTGCGAACAAATTTAAAGTGTTATTAGGATTAATGCGAATTAAAGCTTTTGGAATGAATTCAGCAAAAATCAAAATAATTATTGATGAAATAACTGTTTGAATTATTAAAGTAACCCCCTCAGAATAAATGCCTGCAGGAAAGATTTCTAAAACTAAATTAGCAAAAGCAATACCGTAAATTACCAAAGCTATATTGTTTCCAACAAGCATGGTAGAAATAAACCTGGACTCATCCTTTGTAAACTTTGACAAAAGTCTTGCAGCGAATCCCCCACTTTTTTTGTCAACTTCAACCTTTAATTTATTCGCAGAAACAAAAGCTATCTCCATGCCCGAAAAAAAAGCAGAGAAAATCAAACTAATAATAATGAGCAAAAAAATGGAATAACTATCCACAGATTAATTTATTTTTATTTCTAATAACAAAGTTAAAAAAATAACTATTGAAATCATTGAAATGTTTATTGGTTTATCAATTAATATGCAAAACCAATTAAAAGATTTGGTCTATTATTATTTATTTAAACACCCTATAGGAATTCAGAATATTAAATAAATCAATTTGTTTTATTTTTTATCTAAATAAGCTTAGGCCAACAATCTGCTTTATAAGAATTTGCATTTTATTTAATACTTAGATATTTAAATTTTTAGTTACAGGTAATCCTGAAAAATCATGATTAAGTTGCCGCTCAACATATAACAAGTATCGGGTTTTACTTAATTGACCTATCACAAATCAACAAATCGATTTTTGCAATTTATTTCATAACTCATCACTCACAACTCGTTACACCTTACCATTATTGGTTAATGAGGGGTTCATTTATTTTGTTGAAGGATCTTCAATAGTAAAAGTACCGGTAGGGTTTTTAATTTTCCACTTTTCAAATCTTTCGTCAGATTCAAATCCTTCGCCGTAAAGAACTTCTGTTTCTGTTGTAATTTTGACAAATTTTTCAGAATATATTATTTTTTCATTTTGATCCCAGATCAAATGCTCAGTATTTAGTTTTTCATTAAACTCATTGATAGCAACTACATCATTTTTGGCTTCAATAATATTTCTTTCATCATAACTTATTGCATAGTTAGCTCTGATTCTTGAAGAGGGTTTCATGAGAGAGTCGAAGAACACGACCTCAAGGCCTTCGGGAAGTTCCATAAAAGGGTCATCAACGTCATAACGCTCCATTAAAGGTGCTTCAATTATAACTTTGGGGCTGGCATAAGAGCTTTGAATAATTTTTAAATCATATATTGACTCCGTTGGTTCTTCATTTTTTGCCGTTATTGTTTCAATAGTTTCAAGGTCGGTTTGACAAGATAAAAGCATTGCCAATCCAAATAGAATGGCAATGCTTTTTTTTAGAAAAAAGTGTAATGACAATAAGTTTGATTGTCTTTTCATGATTATCTCGCTCTTACACGAGTTGTTTCATTAATCCAACCTTCCACTTTATAGGTGTCACCTTCTTCGTAGCCTTGGAAGAAAATAGATTCCAGGTCGGGAAAATATTGTCGATAAGTATCAATATACTCTGTTACGCGATCTTCAAAATCAGGATCAGAGTCAACTTCCCTGGCTTTAATAAATTTATCAACAGCTGCCCAATAACCAACTCTTTTAGTAAACTCACAATCGCCTAAATCTTCTGAAGTTTCGGCATACATTTCTCCTATGAGGAAATATGGCCTGCCTTCATCGGGTTTAATTTCAGATGCTTTTAAAGCACTCTCTCTTGCCTGGACATATTGGCCAAGCTCTCTGTATAGGATCTCTGTTTTAAGGATATAGACCCGATATAGCTGTTCATGATCCTCTTCTTTATCGAAAAGGTCAATGGCTTCTTTGTAATAATCAACGGCTTGTCTATAATTGTTTTTTTCTGTTTCGAGACGTCCCATACGCATAGCTGAAGACGCTGTTGGCCTTTTATTGTGCAGGTTAAGTGTTGCATAATAAAAAAGCTCTTCGTCTGTACAGTCAGCTTCATCCATCATTGATGTAATCTGCTCAAGCAATTCAAGACTATCAGGACTTGCATCAAACCGTGGTTGAAATGCCTCGATCAGAACTTCACATTTATAAAAAGGCCTGAACATTGACTCTATCTGGCTTTTAGATTGTTCATACCTGCTAGCCTCTTCAGGATTATGTTCTATATTGTGCTCCAATATTTTTATTGCCCTGTCATAAATATCGAATACTTTTACATCATCTTTAACTCCTGCACGGGCAAGGCGAGAGCCTGTTTGCATATTAACAACTATCACATCAACTCTTGACTCTTCTTCTTCTAAATCAATAGATCGATCTGTCAAATCAAATATCTTCTGGATGTTTTCGTCGGGAGCTAAAGTATAAAGATCAACTCCTTTGCGTCCCAAAACAAATCCCTCCCTGTCAAAATGTTTGATACGCTTATCATGAAGCCACATCAGAGAATCAACCAAAGCATCTTCTTTATCCGGATCATCAACTTCATTGAAACGATGCCTTAAAATTCTTGAACCGTGTATATATAAATTTTGTGTAGCTTTCGGGCAAATAGTAATTGCTTTTTTCCATGGCTCATAAGCTAATTCATAATTGTTTTGTCTGTAATACTCCATATATAAAGACAAATTCCGCACGCACTGTATGCTGTCTTCTTCTGTATCACCATACCTCGAAGGCTGAAATCCATTTTCTTCGAGAGTATCCATTTGATCATTATTTTGCCTTAAATTATCATTGTGAGCAAAAGACCCTACTTCTGCACTACCATTTATCCCATACGATACACTTGATTGATTTGTCGAAAAACAACCCGTAAATGTTGCCAAGGTTAAAACAGCGAATACATTTATTACTAATTTCAATTTCATTTTTTACTATTTGTTTTTATTATAATATAATTAATATTTATTGTTTAAAAAGTTCTTAATAAAATTTTCTCCTGATAAACCATCGCTCATATATGTTTATACCAAAGTTAATGCGGTAAAAATCCTCTTTTATCAAATTATTATCAGTAGTTCCGCGTTGTGCATATTCAAAACCTATTGTAACTCCATTGCGACTTCTTCTTATAGGCATATGTATGCCAAAATTTATGCCAAATTCATCAAAAGAATAATCATTTACGTTTAAATGTGACTGGCCGTAGCTAATTCCACCCATATAATCAGCATTACTGAAGACGGTAGAATAAGTCTCAACTGTAGGAGAGTACTTAAAACCTATAGCGATGTTATACATATCCTGAAGTTCGTCACTACTGCCAAACCTCTGGTAGTTTTCCCAGTTTTGCCAATTAACATCAAGCCCTCCACTCCAATTTTCATTGTATGTAAGCCAGGTCCCAACACCAATATTTCTTGGAATAACCAGTTCACCTTCCCGTTCTTCACTCTTATAGCTTAAAGTATCGAGATTTATAGTACCGGGCAATTCTCTTTGAACCAAATTTGACCGGCTAATATCCAAATTTGTATCATGGCCATAAGTTACTCCAAATGTTATTTGGCGATTTTCATCAAATCTTCGCTGATATTGCAGACCATACCCAAAAATAAGGCCATTAATGTTATCGGCATCTGTCTTGTATGTACGGAAAAACCCCGGCAGCCCTTCATCGGATGATATGGTTATTCTATCTTCTATTTTACCAAAAATAAAAGATGTATTAACACCTAATGAAAATCCCTCAAATAATTCCACGGCAGTTCCCAAAAATACTTCATTCAAGCCTCCTGACCCTTCATAGAGATAGTTTATGGTTCCAAGATCCCCATGATTTTTTTGATCCAATACTTTATAACCCACAAGGCTAAAAGGCTTCAAACCAGCACCAATTGATAATCTTTTGCCTAAAGGAAAGCTCAATGCAATATTTCCAAGAGAAGAGTAATTAGATATTTGTTCCTGAGTCTTTGTTTCCTGCTGATAAAAATGTGAATACCCTATAGCCTCAAATATAAAAGAGGTAGTGTCTGTTGCCGAATATGATGCAGGATTTAAGTAATTAACAGTACGGTTGTCGCGATAACCATACCCAATACCTCCCATACCCAAATTGCGTGAAAGCTTATGGTTATTTATTTCGCCTATACCATACTTTGAATATGGTGATATTATCCGGGTTTGCGAATTTATTGGTATGCTGGTCAAAATTAATATTAAAGCTGCCAATAAACTATATACCCTTTTATTTGTTTTGATTATGTAAGTGGACATTATATTTTAAAATTTCATTCAATCCGTATAAAACAATTTTTTCAAATGCAAATATCCTATTTTTTAGTTTTTTATCAAAAAAAAATAAATCACCCCCACAAAAAACCACTTTTAAGCCTGAATATAGCTCCTTATACCGGTTAATAGACTCATCTACTTCGGCCAATGCACCGTTAATTACGCCAGCCAAAATAGATTCTTTAGTTGTTGTTCCGCAAAAATAATCAATTTCTGTTATTTCAAGTAACGGGAGTTTACCGGTAAAATTATGCAATGCTTTAAATCGCATATTTAATCCGGGAGAAATGCTCCCCCCAATATACTTTTTATCATAAGTAATTAAATCATACGTTATACATGTTCCTGCATCAATAACAAGAACATTTTTGCCGGGGATGAAAGCTGATGCACCGACCACCGCAGCCAACCTATCCATACCAAGTGTTTCGGGGGTTTTATAATAATTTTTAATTGGTATAGGAGTTTTATAGTCTAAGTTAACAAAAAAACAATCATCCGATAATACCGGAATGATATTGACATTGTTTTTTTTCACGGATGATAATATAACAGCATTAATTTTACATGAATCCAAAAGATTTTTAATACTCTCTTCCGTAAAATTTTCATAAACCTCTACACTGAGCAATTCTTTATCGTCAAAAAAAGCTGCTTTTACAAAAGAATTACCTATATCAATAATAAGATTGGTCATTTTTTAATTTATGATGATGCTAAACTTGCCAAAGTTAATAAAGAGGCTTGAAATTTAGTTTGAAAAAACATAAAAAAATATAAAAAGTGACTTTTGAAAATTTTATCAAAAATTTTTTAAAAAAATCACAAAACAGATTGCCTATTTAAAAATGATTATTTACTTTTGTGCCGCTCAAATAAAATTTTAGGTACCATAGCTCAGTTGGTAGAGCAACGGACTGAAAATCCGTGTGTCCCTGGTTCGATTCCGGGTGGTACCACTGTCAGCCCTGAAGGATTGAAAACTTAAATTGTAAAGTTCAGCCTTTCAGGGTTTTTTATGCGGTCGAATTAACAAACTTAAACAATGTTCAAGTTTTTGTTATCTGAAGCCCTCGCCTGACAATGATAAACAAAAGAGTAAAAACTCGGCCTTTACTTACTCACAACCGAAGGAAAAATTTTTCAGTTCTATTTGATAGCCAGTCAATTTAATTATTTTTCTTCTTTTTCTTTTGAATAATCTAAAGCAAGTATTTCATGATAGTAATTTTTATCATTCAACACTTTTTTTGCTTTATATATAAACTTGTCTTCTGACAAAGATGCCTCTACCCTGCCTTGCTGATAATAATAGCGTGGAACAATTTCCAGGAGCAACAAACGTTTTATTTCATCTTTGAAAATTTCAATATCCTTGCTTTTCTTTTCTGCAATTTGATTTTTAAGTTCTGAAACATTTTCTTTAAGCTTTTCATACTCATCTTTTTCTATTGCTTCTTTAAGCTCCTTTAACTTTTTTTCGCTATTGGTTTTATAGTCATAGTCTTTATCTGAAATAAAATCTAAAAATTCGTTGTAAATTTCCCCGGATATTTGAAAGCTTTGCGTATTAATTATTTCGGGATTCTCAAGATAGAAATTCGTTGCAAAATCAAAAATCAGGTGATTATTAAGCAAGGCTTGCGAAATATTACTCAAAGAAGGAGATTCCATTTTGATATCGGGTTCAATTCCGCCTCCGTCATAAACTAATCTTCCACTTTTTGTTTTGTATTGTGTTTTGAGAGAATCAGGAATTCTTTGCACGGCTCCGTCCTCGTCGCGGCTTGCATAATCAACAGCCTGTATGCTTCTACCGCTTGGAATAATATATTCAGCTACTGTCACTTTTAATTTGGTGTTATAGCTAAGCGGAATAACATTTTGAACCAAACCTTTACCAAAAGTTCGTTCACCTAAAACAACGCCTCTGTCATAATCCTGAATTGCCCCTGCAACAATTTCAGCTGCAGATGCACTCCTGCTATTAACCAATACTACCAAAGGTATATCTAAATCAACAGGATTATTGAGTGTATTATGTGTTTGGTTGCGATTTTCAATACGACCTTCTGTACTTGCAACTTTTTTATTTCTTTCAATAAATAAATTCGTTACATTTACTGCTTCATTTAATAAACCACCTCCATTATTCCGTAAATCAAGAATCATATACTCCATATCATTATTTTCATGAAGATCATTTAAAGCTTGCCGGGTCTCCCTCCCTGAATTTTGAGTAAAATCAGTTAATTTTATATATCCTGTATTATCATTCAACATTCCATAATATGGTATATTATCAACCTTTATGATTTCACGCTCAAGGGTTTTCTCTAATAGCTCTGACTCACCAGGTCTTTTGACAATCATATCAATTGATGTGCCGGGTTGCCCTTTGAGAAGCTCGGAAACCTCCTGCGATGAAAGTTTTTCAGTACTTTTATTATCTATTTCAACAATAGCATCTCCAACCCTAAGACCGGCTTTATGTGCCGGAAAATCTTCGTAAATTTCAGTTATAATTTTTTTTGAATTTCGCATTTGTATCAGAGCTCCCACACCGCCATATTGACCAGTAGTCATGAATCGATAATCTTCAATCTCTGATTCTGAAATAAAATCAGTATAAGGATCAAGAGAAGATAACATAGCCTCAATACCTGTTTGAATCAACTCAGATGGATTTATCTCATCTATGTAATTAATATATAGCTCCTTGAAAAGAGTTGAGAAAATATCAAGATTTTTGGATATCTCGAAATTCTTTTTAGCAAAACCACCAGAAATTAAAAGTATCAAAATTAATGTTACTGTTATTATTCCCGTCTTAATATATCTTATAGATTTAAAATATAATTTCATTTTACAGTTTATTTCTAAATTATTAAAATGTTAAAAAACCAAAGTTAACTCTTATATTCGAATTTAAATTACCAAATTAATAAATCATATAATAAAACACCCGGTAATATAAGCCTGCAAATCATGGAACAGGGTCAAACCCTGATCTCCCGCAAGGATTACATGAAGCAACCCTTTTTAAAGATAACCATCCGCCTTTAAATATTCCATGTTTTTTAATTGCCTCAATACTGTATTGCGAACATGTGGGCTGATATCTGCATGATGCACCCAAATAAGGAGAAATCGCACCCTGATAAAACCTTATCAAGCCAATAAAAGCCGCTGCCGTTATTTTGTGCAAATACCCCACTTACTTATCAATACCCTTATTTTTTCACTTTATTATTCTTTATCTCTTTAATCAAATATTGTAAAGATACAACTAATTTCTTTTCAATTTCCTTTTGATCAGGCTTTTGTTTTCCAATATAACTGAAAGCAATTAAACAATTTAACTTTTCCTTTTCTAAAAACGAATAAAGAGAAGATTTGTTTTTTCTATATGATTCTTTCATTAAACGCCTGATATAATTTCTCGCTGACGCTTTTTTTATTATTTTAGCCGAAACAGAAAAAATTGTTTTAGCCGGGTAATAAAAAACTGCGCTTTGAGGTAACTTTTTCCCGCAAATATCATAATAATTAATACCCCCGGCCTCGATTTTATTTATATGACCTGAAGACCAAACTGCAGGCGTGTTTTTATGCTTATATGATTCTCCAGACAAAGAATACCAAAAAACCTTAAAAGGAAAACATTTAAAATGATACCCTTTTCTGAAAAGTATACTTTTTAATTTATAATTATATAATCGTTCACTTTTGCGGAATTGATACATTGCATTTATATTAACAATGTTTCGAAGTAAAAAAATTATAATAAAAGCCGGTGATAAAAAATTTATTTATTTTGATTTTTTAAATATTCTTCTATGGCCATAGTCATCGATGGTGCAGTTTTAGTAGGAGCACTGATATTTAATTCCAACCCGGCTTCTTTTACAGCTTTCTTTGTAACACGACCAAAAGCAGCAATAAGCTTATTGTTCTGTTTGAAATCAGGAAAATTATCCATTAAGGCTTTTATCCCGAAAGGACTAAAAAAAACAAGCAAATCAAACTGCTCAATATCCAAACCGGTTAGATCTTCAGAAACGGTCCGATAAATTGGAGCTGCAACAAATTTGATGCCCTGCTGAGATAAACGATTAGGAATGTCTTTTTGATGATTTTCAGCACATGGAAAAATAAACTTCTCGTTCTTATGTTTTTTAATGATTTCCAACAAGTCCTCAAAACTATTTTTCCCAAAAAAAATCTTGCGTTTTCTATACTGGATATATTTTTGTAAATACAGCGCAATTGCTTCTGAAGTGCAAAAATACTTCATCGAATCTTCAATTTGCACGCGCAACTCTTCACAAAGCCCGAAAAAATGATCAACCGCATTTTTTGATGTAAAAATTATTGCAGTGTATTCAGGAATATTTATCCTTTGCTTGCGAAACTCTTTTGCATCATTTCTTTCTATTCTTATGAACTTCCGAAAAATAATATCAAGATTAAATTGATCACTAAGATCTTTGTAAGGTGATTTTTCATTGTTCTCAGGCTCTGGTTGTGAAACTAATACTTTTTTTATTTTCACGGTTAAATCGGTTTTAGTTTATTTTATTTCATGAGAAGTTAAACAAAACAATATTATGCCTTGATTAACTATATTACAATGCCTTTATGTAATCTGCTGAAAATTTGGCAATTACTAACAAAGGAGCCAATTCAATAGCGCAAAGATACAAAATTATGTAATACATTGAAAACTCTGATGTATTATAACTTATCAATACTCCTCGAGCTATTTTCACCAGATTTGCTATAAAAAAAATTCCCCACCCTGCATATATTAATAAATATGAAGGATTAAACGCATTAATAAAAACTATAGGAAGCAAAATCAAACCTATCAAAATATTGAAAATGATAATGTTTTTAAAATAACTCACTGTAGCTACAATCGCTTTAAATAACCATCCCAAAAATCTTAAAACATAATATTTTATAAGGAAAAAAAATATGATAAGAGAGATAAACAAAAAAATAATCTTAACCGGGCTTAAATTAACAAAAGTTTGAAAAACAGAAAAATAGTCAAGAGTTTGAAAAACAAACATAGAAAAAACCAGGCCAAAATTAGCAAACAATAATATAGAAACTAACTCATTAAAAATGTTTCCGTCACGCTCCATTTGATTAAAAAGTCTTGTAGCATAAGTTGCTGATATCATCTGCCTCAGCCGTCTGAAAAAATAATATTTGGCTACGGCAAATAATAACAATGCAAAAATCAAAAAAGGAAAAGCCCATTCAGTAGAAGTTGTTTCGGCTTTTTCGGTAATGGGTTTTTGAGGTTTTAATTTATGCTCACCAAAATAGTTAACCGCAGGTTCATAAACTGTTGGAACCACACTATCTTTCTCATGATCAGCCAAAGATGATTTTATTTTATAAACAGAATCGCCATCTATACTTTTTTTATGAATTTTGGCAGAATCCGGTTGAGATATAGAATCCGGCTCCGGGTGGTATTGTACATGTTCTTTATCTTTAACCGAATCATCAGATGCATTAAGTTTTTCATTATATTGCTTTTCATTTACAGAAGTTATCGTATCCTTCTCTTCAATATCGCTAATACTATCTAAATAAGGTTTTAATGTGTCTTTAATATCAATAATATGAGAATCATGAAAATCATTCGGTATTGAATCTATTGCTTCGTAATCAGCTTCTCTGTGTGGGGGTGAATAAACTGTATCAGAAATTTTTAATTTATGCAAGAAAGACTTGAGCCCACCGCTATAACCCAAATCTATTTCGCCGGATACTTTAAACTTGTTAACATAAAATGCCAATACTTGCATTAGTATAAGTAATTTTTAATTTTTTTGCAAAGTTAAATCATTTAATATTTACACCATCATATTTACTAAACTTTGTCAAATAATAATAAAGATGTCAAGGTTTTTTTTTATTTTTTCTATTGTTTACAAGCAAATTAATCATATTTTTGCAAATTGATAATTTTATCTAAATTTAATATCAGGATTAATATTTGAATTATGGATTTGCTAGAAGCTATAAAAGAAAAAGCAAAAATAGAAGATAAATGCATTGTATTACCTGAATCTACTGAAGAAAGAACGTTAAAAGCTGCCGATATAATTCTCGGGGAAGGTATTGCAAATTTAATTTTGCTGGGTGATCCTTCCAAAATAGAGCAACTTTCAAAAGAATTAAAGCTGCATTATACAGATAAAGCTACAATCATTGATCCTATAACTCATGAAAAGAAGGATCATTATGCTGATATGTTATATGATTTGCGAAAACATAAAGGTTTAAGCCGTGACGAAGCATTAAAGCTGGTTGAAGATCCTCTTTATTTGGCAACTTTGCTAATTAAGGATAAGGTTGCTGACGGTGAAGTTGCGGGTGCAGATAATGCTACCGGGAATGTATTGCGCCCGGCTTTCCAGGTTATAAAAACTTTACCGGGTATTAGTGTGGTTTCAGGTGCTTTTATTATGATACTTAAAGACCAAACTTTTGGTGAAGAAGGGATTTTGGTATTTGCTGATTGTGCTGTTCATCCTGACCCCACAGCGTCGGAGCTTGCCGAGATTGCCGTTTCAACTGCCAAATCAACAAAAGCCATAGTGGGCATAGAGCCACGTGTTGCAATGCTTAGTTTTTCTACCAAAGGCAGTGCAAAACATTCTATGTGTGAAAAAGTTGCCGAAGCCACTAAAATTGCTATTGAAAAACAACCAAACTTGTTAATTGACGGAGAGCTGCAAGCCGATGCAGCTATTGTTGAAAGTATCGGTAAGAGCAAAGCGCCCGGAAGTTCAATAGCAGGCAAAGCCAATGTATTAATATTCCCTGACCTCGGATCAGGCAATATTGCATACAAACTGGTTCAACGACTTGCCGGAGCAGAAGCGGTAGGCCCGGTTCTACAAGGTATGGCTGCCCCAATAAATGACCTTTCAAGAGGATGCTCAGTCGATGATATCGTAAACCTCGTTGCCATAACCGTAAACCAAGCAGCCCAAGTTTAATAAATAAAAATTGATGGTTAAAGAGTTTAATAAAAAAGTGAATAATATTAATTTAGCAAATATCAGCTTGAACAATTTTATTATAAAATTATCACTAAATAAACCGGGCAGATGCCATTCTTTCCTCAAAAAAGCCGATATAACAAACATTTTACAGCATTGACAATTGTTAACAACCGGAAGTTGTATCAACTAAAACAACCTAGAACAAAGAAAATTACTTTTTATAAAAATATAATAAACCTTAAAAAAATAATAATAAATGATGAATATACTGGTACTGAATTGTGGAAGCTCTTCAATTAAATATCAATTAATTGATATGGCAAATAATGCCGACCTTCTTGCCAAGGGATTATTTGAAAGAGTAGGATTAAAAGATAGCGAACTGAAGCATCAACCAAAAGGTAAAGAGCCTTATATGTTAATTAAAGATGTTTCTAATCATGAGGCCGGGATTGAAATAATTTTGAAAGCTCTACTTGACCCTAACCATGGAGTAATTAATTCTTTTAATGATATTTTTGCAGTTGGCCACAGGGTAGCTCATGGTGGTGAAAAATTTAGCGCAAGTGCATTAATAAACGATGAGGTCAAAAAAAACATAGAGCAATGTATTGAACTTGCTCCCTTGCATAATCCTGCCAATTTAAAAGGAATTATTTCAATGGAAAAACTCCTTCCTAAAGTACCTCAGGTAGCAGTTTTTGACACAGCTTATCATCAAACAATGCCAAAACATGCATATATGTATCCATTGCCATACAATCTCTATGAAAAAGATAAGATACGAAGATATGGTTTTCATGGAACCAGTCATAAATATGTTTTCGAAAAAGCATGCGATTCATTATTTATGCGCAAAGACCATGTAAAAGCTATTACATGTCATTTAGGAAATGGAGCATCAATAGCAGCAATAAAAAATGGCAAATCCATTGACACCAGCATGGGCCTTACACCTGTGGAAGGCTTAATGATGGGCACCCGTTGCGGCGACCTTGATGTTGGCGCCCTTCTTTATATAATGAATAAACAAAACCTCGACATATCCGAAACAAATACTCTTATTAACAAGAAAAGCGGTGTTTTAGGCATAAGCGGAATATCATATGACATGAGAGATGTTGAAAATGCAGCATGGAAAGATAGCAATAAACGTGCACAGCTAGCACTAGATATGTATTATTACCGAATAATCAAATATATAGGCTCTTATGTTGCTGCCATGGGTGGCGTTGATCTTTTAATTTTCACAGGAGGCGTCGGTGAAAACGGCCCTGAAACACGTGAAATAATCTGTAAAAAACTGGAATTCCTCGGTATCGAATTTGATAAAGAAAAAAACATCGGCCTGAGAGGAAAACTTGAATTAATCTCCAAACATGAGTCGCAGGTAAAAGTTATGGTTGTACCAACAAATGAAGAGTTGGTTATTGCCCACGATACACTCAAAATTGTTGTACATCTGGATGAAAAAAATAAACAGGAAGAAGAGGAAGAAAAAATGTAATTGATTATAAATAACCCATTGACCTTACTGTTTATTCTGTTTCTTATTAAATAAGATTTATACCCCTACTGCTTAAAATGTTAAGGCATTTATAACATTGCTAATCACGTAATGTATATAAAAAGGTCGCATACCAGTATATTGTATTTGAAAAAATTATCATTTTTTTAAAAACGCAATATATAAATAGGATTCGCAATGTCATATTACATAATAAAATGTAATATTTTTATTTTTTTACTCTTCGATGCATTTATTGTTTCTTGCTTTTCAAAATATAATAACTCCTTATTTATACCTATTACCTGTTTTTTTATTTTTCTCATATTTTTATTAAATTTACATATCATTATAAACAAGTAAACTAGTAAGTTTTTTAATGAGTCTTGAGCAAAGATCAATTTCCAATATTATATAATGTCTAATTTTAAACATTTCATATTATTTATTTTGCTAGGGGTTGCCTGTTTTCCTGTTTACACACAAGAAATTAATGGTGTTATAACCCGGGCAAAAATTATTGGCAGGGATACTGTACCAATTTTAGAGCTCCCTAAGGTAGTAATTGTTGGTGAAAAGATTTTTGAAAGCCGACGGGAAGAAAGAAGGCATAGCCGTCTTGTGCGTAATGTTAAAGTCGTTTATCCGTATGCTAAACTTGCAGGCATCAAATACAGGAAGTATAGTCAAAAACTTGGACAAATTGAATCCAAATCCGAAAGACGTCATATGATGAAACAAATTGAAGAAGAAATTCGTCACCAATTTGAAGATGATCTGCGAAGATTAAATTTTAGCCAGGGTCTTATCCTTATAAAACTCATTGATAGAGAAACACGTCACACCTCCTATGATATAGTCAAAGATTTCAGAGGCATGTTTCAGGCTGTTTTTTGGCAATCATTAGGAAGACTCTTTGGTTATGATTTAAGAACCAAATATGACCCCCTTGGTGAAGATAAAGATATAGAACAGATAGTTATGCTTATAGAACTTGGAGTTATTTGACATGTTAACCTCATATACAAATAATAACCAAGCCAGATAATTGATCCCATGTAGAGATAATGAATTTTTTTGCAACTATATTTCATAATAATTTAATAAGATCTTATATTTGTTATTCCGTCAATTTTTTATACGATATTCGGCCAAAGAAAAAGAGAAGTTTCGAAATTTTAACCGGAAAGTATTGATCTTAATTATTGTTTTTTGGAATTTTCTATCAATGTGGCTTAATTTTTGCTGTTATGATTTGGTTATACCAAATGCTGCCAATAATTAAAATAAGATTTTTGATAAATATATTAAATTATTTTGCCACGTGCCAGGCCATGATAATTTTAGTATTATTTTATGCACTATGACGCTTAATGTTTAACACTGTAGCCTTTGAATGAAGTTGTGATCAAAAAAAATTCGTCAAACATTTTATTAACAGGCAATAAGGCTTCAGGTATTATTTTATAAACAATTTTTGAACAAATGGTAAAATTTATTTTTCCTATAATATCCATAGTGTTTTTTATAAGCATGTTGTCATTCGGGTCATTGACAGCAAGTTACAACAACATTACGGATCAAGCCACTGAAGCTATTCGAAGAGGCAGTTCCAGTGATTTGGCAAAACATTTTGGCAACAATATTGATTTAGTAATACCCGGAAGCGATGGTACATATAGCAAATCTCATGCTAAACATATTTTAAGAAACTTCTTCTCCGACAACAGGCCTGAATCCTTTACCGTTAATCATCAGGGCTCATCAAGAGACGGTTCACTATATGTTATTGGCACATTCGAAACTACCGATAATAAATCCTACCGAACATACTTTCTTGTAAAAAAAGTATCCGGCAATTTTTTTATCCATCAATTACAATTTGAGCTGCAATAAATTCACACCTAAATATAAGTTTTTTATGAAAATTGAGGAAATTATTTCCAATGCATTTTATGAAGATATAAAAGATGGGGATCATACTTCACTGGCCGTTATCGACAAAGGCACCATTGGATTTGCACATCTTGAAGCCAAGGAAAACGGAATACTGGCCGGCATTAATATAGCTGAAAAAGTTTTTTACACTATCGATTCTGATTTGAATTTTGAAACTTTTAAAAGTGATGGTGATAAAATAAGTGCAGGGGAGAAAATTTTTAAAATTTCCGGCAATGTTCACTCAATACTCAAATCAGAACGATTAGTGCTAAATTTTATGCAACGCATGAGTGGCATTGCAACAAAAACTGCAATGTATGTAGGCATGGTAAAAGGAACAGGAGTAAAAATACTTGACACCAGGAAAACTACTCCCAACATGCGCCAATTAGAAAAAATGGCTGTAAAAATCGGTGGCGGTGAAAATCATAGAATGGGGTTGTATGATATGATCATGATCAAAGACAATCATATAGATTTTGCAGGAAGTATACAAAAAGCAATTTTTAAAACCAGGGATTACCTTAAGAAAAACAATCTTGATCTTAAAGTTGAAATAGAGGTTCGCAGTTTATCTGAACTTGAAGAAGTTTTGCAAGCAGGCAATATTGATATCATTATGCTTGATAATTTCTCTTTAGCTGACCTGCAAGGCGCTGTTAATTTGATCAGCAACAAATACAAAACCGAAGCAAGCGGTGGAATTACCGAAAAGAACATACGCCAAATTGCGGAAACAGGCGTTGACTTTATTTCAGTCGGTAGTTTAACACATCATATAAAAAGCTTTGACTTCTCACTAAAAGCAGAATTGTAAGCATATTTTCTATTCACATTTTATCCAATAAAATTCTTTATTTTTGATAAATATTTTTTTATTCAAAAATACAAGAAGATATATATTCAATGGTTTTAGATTTTGATATTGCAGTTGTACTATTAGTGCTGGTATTAGCTGTTTGGTTATTTGCCACAGAGAAATTATCAGTAGACATTGTGGCATTAATTATTATGGGTGTTTTGATTATTAGCGGTGTAGTTACCCCTCAGGAGGGTGTATCCGGCTTTAGTAATTCGGCAACCATTACGGTTGCAGCAATGTTTATTTTAAGCGCCGCATTATTCAAATCAGGAGCTGTTGTGGGTATTGGTAACAAAATAGCATCTCTATTCAAATATAACTTTTGGATAGGTATAATTGCTGTGATGTTAACCGTTGGTATAATTTCGGCTTCTATTAATAATACACCCGTAGTAGCTATATTTATCCCTATTTTAGTTGGAGCTGCCAGTAAAAGCAACCATAGCATTTCAAAGATGCTTATGCCTTTATCTTTTGCTTCAATGTTTGGTGGTGTATGTACTTTAATTGGTACATCAACAAACATCCTGGTAAGCGGCATTGCCTCCGATCATAACATAGAGCCCTTTTCAATGTTTGAGATGAGTAAGTTAGGATTAGTATTTTTTGGTACAGGCTTTTTATATATGATGCTTATTGGAATTCATTTGATTCCGGATCGAAAATCTAATAAAGGTCTTGTACAAAAATTCGGCCTGGGAGAGTATCTAACCGAGATTATAATTCTTAAAAAGTCACCTTCTATTAATAAAACTATACAAAACAGCCCCTTGGTTAAAAAACTTGAAATTGATATTTTAGAAGTTAACCGTGCAGGCACACGCTATTATATGCCCGGAGCCGATTTTATTCTAAGGGAGGGTGATATATTAAAAGTACGCTGTAACATAGAAAAAATTAAAACACTAAAAGAGAGTCAAAATATAGCTCTAAAAAGTGATATGAAATTTAAAGATACCGATGTAGAAAGTAAAAAAACAACCCTGGTAGAAGCTGTTATTGCTCCAAACAGCGAATTTGAAGGAAAAACGGTAAAACAGATGAATTTCAGGCAACGCTTTGGTGCAACAGTTTTAGCCATAAGGCACCGGGGTGAAGTTATGCGTGAAAAAATCGCTAACACTGTCTTAAAATCAGGTGATTCTTTATTGATTGAAGTTAACAAAGAAAAGATGGAATACCTGAAACAATTGGAACTACATGGCAGAAATACATTTCTAATAGTAACTGAAGTAGACTTACCCAAGTTTGATAAAAACAAGATTTTTTTGGTAGTATTCACTATAATTTCAATTATAACCCTTGCAACTCTGAATATCATGCCAATAATGGTTGCTGCCCTGCTCGGTGTAACATTTTTGATTATCACAGGGTGTATTTCCATGGATGAAGCTTATAAAGCAATAGACTGGAAAGTTATTTTTTTACTTGCGGGTGCTATAAGTTTAGGCGTTGCAATGTATAATAGTGGTGCGGCTGAATTAATTTCCGGTTTTTTAATTAACATTGTTGGTAAATTAGGCCCTGTAGCTATAGTTTCTATATTATATTTGATCACTTCTCTTTTGACTGAGACAATGAGTAACAATGCCAGCGCAGTTTTGCTAGCACCCATAGCTATAGCCGCTTCTGCTGCCATGGAAGTAGACCCAAGGCCATTCCTGATGGCTATAACTTTTGCCGCTTCATCAAGCTTTATGACACCTATCGGGTATCAAACAAATACTATGATATATGGCGCGGGAAATTATAAATTTAAAGACTTTTTAAAAGTAGGCGGCCCACTTAACCTTATATTCTGGATAATAGCAACAATATTTATTCCTGTTTTTTTCCCATTTTAACTCAATGCAATATGGAAAGATTAAAACTAATAATAGAATTTATCAAAGATATCATCGAATACCCTTTATTTAAATTAGGTGATTCGGCGATAACTTTATCACTATTATTCTTCCTGGTAATTTCAATTACCCTGCTTGTCTATTTATCAGGCAGAATCAAAAATCTCTTGCAAAACCGTCTACTAAGCCAAAAAAACCTTGATATTGGCGTAAGACAAGCATTCAGTACAATAGTAAAATATGTAATTGTAGTAATTGGTTTAATAATAATTATTCAAACCGCAGGTATTGACCTTAGCTTTCTTGCAATTTTGATAGGGGCTTTTGGTGTAGGTGTTGGTTTTGGCTTGCAGGCTATCACCAATAATTTCGTAAGTGGTATAGTTATTCTGTTTGAAAGGCCTATAAAAGTAGGTGACCGTATAGAAGTCACAAACCTGTCTGGAAAAACTGTTAACGGCGATGTTATTGATATTTCATCAAGGGCAACAAAAATACTCACTAACGATAATATTGCTATCATAGTGCCCAACTCCGACCTGATTACTTCAACAGTAATTAACTGGAGTTATAACGACAGAAGAGTTAGGTTTAATTACCAGATACCTATTCATTATAAAGAAAATCCCGAAACAGTAAAAAAACTGCTCCTGGAAGTAGCCAAAGAAAATGAGGGGGTCTTGAAACATCCGCCGCCCGATATTCTCTTTAGTAATTTTGAAGATAACCGCTTGATATTTATACTCCGGGTTTGGACAACAAAATATATTCAAAAACCGGGGGTTCTGAAAAGTCAATTGTATTATGCCGCGTTTAAAAAATTGAGAGATAATAATATTGAAATTCCATTCCCACAAAGAGATTTGCATTTGCGAAGCGGTTTTGAAGATTTGATGAAAAATTATGACTCAGCTAATGAGCCTTTAACTGGCAAAAAATAAAATTTTATCACTATACTTTATACTGTTCTGATATTTCACTGAATAATTTCACCATCTTTTCGGTAAGTTTTTTGCGCGAGTAAATATCAGTGTTTTTATTTGCAACCTCCAATGATTTATTTTCAAATTCATCAAATTTTTCTATCAAATAATTTTTTATTTCATCAATATCATCAAAATCAAAGGCTTTTCCGCTTGCAGTTTGATATAAGATCCGTGCAGCATCACCGTCTTTATTGCCAATGCATAAGATAGGCCTTTGCAGGGCAAGGTATTCATATATTTTACCTGTAACAATACCTCTAATATTTTGAGTATTGTTTAGCGGCAGTAGTAATAAAGCCGACCGGGAAGCTTCAGCCAGCGCTTTATCATGTGGGAGATATTTATGATTTTCAACATACTTGGATAGTGAATATTTCTCCAACTCATCAAAAACAATATAATCTGTCTTTCCAATAAACCTGATTTTAAGTTTATTTTTGAATCCGGGAACTTCCTCAATTACTTCTTTTATAGCTCTCCACAAGACAGAAGGATTCCTGTCTTTGTTCATACTTCCTGCATGGGTTATTGAAAAAAAGTCATATAAAAACCCCGAACATGGCTTAAAATCATCAGGATCATAGCCATTCGTAATTACATGCACCTCTTTTTCGGTAATGCTTTCCAGCCCTTTAGCACAATTATTTCCCACTGTCGTTATACAATCAGCTTTTTCAAGAACTTCTTTTTCAAGCTTCTTATGCTTTTTTTCAGCTCTTCGGCCCAGATGTAAGTGTTGAAAAAAGTCAATCTCTGTCCAGGGGTCACGAAAATCAGCCAACCAAGGTATATTGAATTTTTCTCTCAAACCCTTCGCAATAAGATGCATGCTGTGTGGCGGACCTGAAGAAACAATCAGGTCAACAGGGTTTTTTTTCAACAATCTGCTCAAAAAACTAATCGAAGGCCTAATCCAAAACACTCTTGCATCAGGTATAAACAAGTTACCACGAAACCACCTGGCAATCTTTTCGAACAAATTATTAGCCGGTGCTTCATCTAAAAATCCGGGCTGCACTTTTTCAGATAATTTTTTACCGGTAAAAAATTTATAAAGCCTGTATGGCTCCCAGATAGGGCGTTTTACAACAACGATATCTTCATGCTTTATATCTTTAAACAGTGATTTGTCTTCAACCGGATATTCCGGATTTGAAGGCGTATAAATTATAGGCAACCACCCATGTTTTGGCAGATATTTTGAAAACTTAAGCCAACGTTGCACTCCGGCACCACCACTTGGCGGCCAGTAATATGTTATAATCAAAACCTTTTTCACTACTGGTAAAGTAAAATTATATCATTACTGATAAAAACATAGCTGACGATACTGCGATTATTTACCTTTAGTTTTTAAAACTTTGTAACCAAAGATCCCTGCATAACAAATAATCATCAACACAATCAATACACTGAAAGCCAATGCAATACGCTCACCCTGGTAATAAGATTCCGGTTTAAACCGGAATTCTATTTCATTTTCGCCAGGTGGTAATACCATGGCCCTGAGCACATAATTTGCCCTGAAATGTGGTACAGGTTCTCCATTAATATAGCTTTCCCAGCCATCGGGGTAAAATATTTCTGAAAAGACAGCAAGTTGTTCTTTGTCAGAACTATAATTATATATTAGCTTGTTTGGTTGATAACGCTTAAGTTCAATATTTGCTGCGCTATCTCTTTCAAAGGACTTCCCTTCAATATGCTCAGAAAATCGTTTATCAATTATAGCTTTTTGTGCCGGGTCAAAATCATTAAGAGCAAGTATCTCTTCATCAGCATTTTCTACAATATCATAATCCTTTACAAACCATGCATTGTTCAAAGCCTGCGGGTTCAATTGCGCCAGTGGTTGTTGATCTTCACCGCGCACAATATAATAGCGGGTATTCAGCATGTTAAAAACATCCCGGTTGCCCTCAGTTAGATGAAAATCAATAAGCTCCTGGTAGCGCTGTAATTTAGCTCCATGATAACCGCCTATTGAAAAATGAAAGTATGATGTTTGGCTTTCATTAAAAGCATCAACAGTAGTATTAAAAACCCTAAAGTTGGTATCGGGGTCCTCCAGTATTTGCTTATTGGCACGTGTTGGTTCAATAGGATTTTCAACCATTTGTTTTGGTTTGAAGTCATCATTGTTTAAATAACGGCGATTAACAGCCCACATATCTATAAGAATAAGCAAAGCAATGATAGCAATAAAAAGCGGCCTGCCAATTTTTTTTCTTGAAAATGCTAAGATTACAATTATTGCAAGAATCATAAAAGCCAGACTTCTTATTGCATCAGACCTGAAAATAGCTACTCTGACGCTTTCAAGATTGCTAACAAACAAATCTAACTGTGCAGCAGCTTGTGGATCAGCCTGTGATTGTGAGGCAATCATTTCGGCTTCATTCTGGCTAATAAAACTGAAAAACATTTGTGGCATTATATAGAACAAAAATGTTAAACCTGCTGTAAATCCCACGGCCATTAGAAATTTGCGATCTTTTATATTTATCACGCCGGGGTCTTCAATTATCTTTTGAAAACCTTTAAAAGCAATAAAAGGGATGCAAAGCCCGGCAATTACAAGTGTCATTGAAACAGCCCTGAACTTATCATACCATGGCACATAATCTATAAAAAATTCTGTAAGGGGTATAAAATTCTTTCCCCATGACAGAAGTACAGATAATATGGCAGCAATCAACAACGACCATTTTAAAGAACCTTTAAATAGATACAACCCCATAGCAAAAAGCACTATAACAATAGCACCAACATAAACAGGCCCCGATGTAAAAGGTTGATCTCCCCAGTAATGATTTTGTTGTGCAATACTTTGGCGAAACCTCGGATCAGCTTCTTCCAATGCACTTTGATTTTCGCTCAAAGCCCCGGTAGCGCCCCCTTTAACATTGGGAATCATCAAAGTAAATGTTTCGCCAATACCATAACTCCATCTGGTAATATAATCTTTAGAAAGTCCATCTGATACTTCCCTTTCGCCAATTGTCAGCTCAGTACCACCGCGCATAGTATGTGGCGCATAAGAATATGTTGACCAAATATTACCGATATTCACACCGATAGCCAAAATCAATCCTACCATCAAATAACCAAATGGTTTTAAAAACAGGTTAATTTTTTTATCACGAACAGCTTCATACAGCATAAACAGCCCATAAATAGCCACGATAATAAGAAGATAATATGTCATCTGATAGTGGTTTGCATAAAGCTGAAGAGCCATAAATATCGTAAATAACAAACCACCTGCCAGATAATTGCCCCTGAAAGTATAAATGATAGAACCCAACACCGGTGCCATATAGGCAATAGCCACAGCTTTCGAATTATGACCGGCTTCTATTATGATAAAGTTATATGAAGCAAATGCAAATGCAATTGCTCCGGCTATAGCTACCCATGGATTGATGCGCATAAGCAACAGCAAAATAAAAAATCCGGCAAAATAAAGAAATATCATATCTGCCGGCCTCGGCAGCCAAAGCGTCATTAAATCATGTAAAAAACCCGAAATATTTGAAGCATATACCACCGAAATTTGAAAAGCGGGCATACCACCAAACATTGAATTTGTCCAAAGAGGCTCTTCACCGGCATCATCACGAAAATCACGTATCTCTTTAGCCATGCCCTCAAAGTTCACAATATCAGGTTGCAACAACCTCTCTCCTTCTAATACAGGGCTTACATATATCAAAGTAAGTAATACAAATATCAATATGGCAATAGGATAAGGCAGCCATTTCTTAATATTTCCTTTAGCGTGAATCTTTTCCATTCTTTTTCTTTTTTGAAGTGTTTTTATCTTTTATCTCTTTAAAATCAACATATTCACCAATTTCATCAGAAGATTTTTGCTTTCCTTGTTTATAAGAGATACGTGTATCGCCTTCCTTCTGCCTTCTTCCATGCCTGGACCCCCCGAATGTAGAACCCTGCCCATAATACTTTTTTCTTTGCCTTTCAATAAATTTCTTTAAAAGCCATGGCATTATATACATAGTAACAACTCTAAAAACAAGGTATATCAATATAAATACTGCTATTATTCTGAGTAATGTCATAAAAAAGTAATTTATCCTAAAGAAGTAAATCAAATAAATATTAAAAATAAAAATAATATTTCAGATTAAAACCATTATAAACTTTTTGTATTATTTTTTTATGTTGCATTTTAATAATGGATTGCCTGTTAATATTACAGAAACAGGATTGAAAAAAACACACAAAAAGCCGTTATATTAAAAACATAACGGCTTTTCAAATCAAAAGTGTATTAAATTATTACTTATAAGTTTTTTCGCTTGAAACTGAAAGATTTTTCCTGCCCTTAGCTCTCCTGGCTGCCAGCATTTTTCTTCCACTGGCTGTTTTAGATCTTTTCCTAAATCCATGTGCGCTTCTTCTGCTTTTCCGGGATGGTTGATAAGTCCTTTTCATTTCTCTATTAATTTTATTTCAGTAATTATATCCTTATTGAAATATTTGGTTTAAATATTTGTTATTAAATTTTTAATGCAAATTTTTTCCATTTATAAAAAGAATTGCAAATATAGACTTTTTTTTAAAAAAACCAATGAGAAAAAAATCTATTGCCATATTTTATTTTTTAATTTTATTACGTTAAATATCTTTAGAATCCAATAAAAAAATACTTTAGCCTGCTTAATATCTCTTAAATTTATATATTGAAGTTTAGCAAATATCAATAATCCGTTATATTCATTATTCATATAAAAATTTCAGGTCTCTTTCATTCAACGAATATCTTATTCTACAAATTTTTTATAATGTTCATATAAGTCATAAATTGTTTTCACATATTTAACCGGTTCTAATCCGGTGGCATAACCAAAATTAACTATTTCGAGGTTATAATAATCAGGATTGGATTTTTTTAGCATAAAGCGCTCTACATTATCTTCCCATACATTAGGGTCGGCATCAAAAGCTTTTGCTAACCTGCGGGCATCTTGCACATGCCCATGACCGACATTGTATGACGCTATAACGAACTTCTGATGTTCCTTTTCATCATCGATATATTGTTCCCAATAATTATCAAGCCAAAGTAAAAAGTTTATTCCTGCTTTAATGTTTTGTTCAGGATCATAGGGGTCTTTCGCTCCAAATTCTCTGGCTGTAGCGGGCATTAGTTGCATAAGGCCACTGGCACCGGCCCATGACCGGGCAAATGGTTTAAACTGCGATTCACGATATGTCAATGCTGCAAGCATACGCCAGTCCCATTCAAGTTTTTCTGCCCCCTCCCGCAACAAATCATCATAAGGTGAAATAGCATCACCTGTAATAGGAAAGTAATCACTGGCATAACGCGAGCGAAAAGCACGGCGATTTTCGTAATATTTGTTGTAAATAACATAATAATCAACATCTCTTTGAGCTTTCGCAAGCCATTCATTGACAGCCTCAAGCAACAAGGGTGAAGACTGGCGAACCGCCCATGCAGTTTGCTGGGGTAAACTTATAGGCATTTCAATATCAATGTCACGAAAATAGGCAGAATGTATTCGTGCAATATTTTCATCAGATACGGTAAGATCTATAGAATCTTCTGCCACTAGGTTTATAAGTTTTTCAGTAGTAACATCCGGAGGCATCTCAACAATATCTATGGTTTCACCTATCTCTTGCGACAAATTTTTAAGACGATTTACATAAGCAGAACCCCGGCGCACATGCACTGTTTGGCCTACCAATTCAATAGGGCTACGTATTAACTGGCTTTCAATCTGATGCAATTTCATCTGATGCCAGTTTTCAGGTTTACGCTGCACCAAAACCTGGCGGGTAATATTCATAGGTTTAGTAAATGCAACTCGCTGCCGACGTTCCGCAGTTACAGTTAAACCATAAGCTATCATATCACCTTCACCCCTATTTAGCATCCCTATCATCTCATCAAAATCTTTGGCAAGCTTAATCTCTACCTGCAAATCCATGTATTCACCAAGCATTTGCAGTAATTCATATTCATAGCCCATAGGTTCTCCATGATAAATAAAATATGAAATCGGGCTATAGCTTGTAATTGCTATTAAACTGCCCCTCTCCTTGATATCAGGCAAATCAACAGGCTCTTCATCAGGCTCACAAGAGCATGAAAATAATATGAGAATCAAAAAAATAAAGAAATTTTTGTAATGATAACGCATAACTTATAAGATTAATTAATACTAATATCAAAACTATAAATTATCCAACAAAAGAACAATAAATTTATATTATTTAATAAAGATCTGTTTATAATACAACGAAAAGTAATTATTCTTTGCAATATTTTATGATGATTTAAATTATATGATGAAGAATAAACTCACAGGTTATAAAGACTATCTAAACCGCTGGCATTTGATTATTTAGAAGACATTATAAGAAATATTATCTTATAGTTATTAATTTTCAGGTTTTTTTAACAGTTGCTTTTATTTTTTTATTTATCTTTTTTATCCTCTTCTTCCAGTACTGACAAAAAATATTCTCTAATTTCCATTTGTGTGACAGCGTATTCAAGTGCGGTTGCTCCTTCATTATCTTCGGCAAGAATATCTGCACCATTTTCAACAAGTAATTCAGCCATCTCCATATTACCTTCAGTTACAGCTTTCATAAGTGGTGTAAAACCATCATCATTGGAAGCATTTACATTAGCCCCATTTTCTATTAATAACCTGAGGGCAGAAATGCGATTCCTGTATGGATAAACCATTATTACAGAGTTACCCTCATTATCCCGGGCTTCCATGTCGGCTCCATATTCAATAAGTTTTTTTATTAATCGTAGATTATCTCCGGTTCTCAAGGCACTCATAAGCGGTGTATGCTCTCTGTCATCTCTTGCTTCAATTTCAGCTCCCTCTTCTAATAAAATTCTGACTGTACTTGTATTATTAGCATTAACGGCAATCATCAATGCTGTAGCACCATTATTAGCTCGAGTCTCCAGTTTGGCATCACGGTCAATTAAAGTTCTTACAATACGGTTGTTTCCCTGAAAAGCAGCTTCCATAAGCGGAGTAAACCCAATATTATTTTGTATATTAACAGTTGCACCATTGTTAAGCAATCTCATTGCAATACGATACCGATTAAGTTCAGCCGCTTTAATAAGTGGTATGTATTCAGGGTTCCCATCACCGTCAGGATCAGATCCTCTGTCAAGCAAACGCTCAACTCTGCCTATTCTGTCTTCTTCCACAGCTTTATATAAGCGTGATTGTGCTAATGAATCAGTTACAAAAAAAAGCAACAATAAAGCCGTTACAGAGAAAGTTCTGGATATAAGCGCAATCATGATAAATAAATTTTTTTAAAATAAAGTGAAAATGACAAGTTGTTATAAATCAATTTTTTGATGAACAAAATTATTAATAATTTTTTGTTTTTATTAACAAAAAACATGCCTAATTTAATATTATTACAAATTATTGAACTATCAAAAATTCAGTTATTTTTTTTATAAAAGCTTGTCTTTAATTTTTTATTTTTATGTTATTCAAAGCAAATTTTATACGCTTTTTTACTTCACTATGTCCCAGAATAGCCATTATCTCTTTAACATCAGGGCCTTTTGCTTCGCCAACAAGGCAAATCCGCAAACCTATCATAACAACACCGGCACTTACATCATTTTTACGCATAAATTCATTTAATGCCTTGTCAATGTTTTCAGGGCTAAAAGGCTCAATATCAGCAATTATTTGTATTAATTTATTAAGTACTTCAGATGTTTTTTCTTTCCATTTCTTTTTAACGATTTTTTCATCAAAGCTCTCCGGAGGTTCAAAAAAGAATGATATTTGTTCCCACAGTTCATGAATAAAATTAACACGGTCTTTAACAAGTGTAACTATTTGTGTTAGTTTGCCCAATGTAGTATCATGTCCTTTTTCATTAACTATTTTCAATAATTCGCGGGCTATTTCTTCACTGCTCTTTCGCATAAGATATTGATGATTAAACCATTTTGCTTTTTCGGGGCTAAAGCGGGCACCTGCTTTGTTAACTTTTTCAAGGGAAAATTCCCTGATCATTTCTTGCATAGTAAATAATTCCTGCTCCGTTCCGGGATTCCACCCCAAAAGTGCTAAAGTATTAATAAAGGCTTCCGGGAAATAACCTGACTCTTTGTATCCATTTGACAATTCACCGGTTTTCGGGTCTTTCCACATCAATGGAAATACCGGGAAACCAAGCCTTTCACCATCTCGTTTACTAAGTTTCCCTTTACCATCAGGTTTAAATAATAAAGGTAAATGAGCAAATTCCGGCATTTGATTTTCCCATCCAAAGAACCTATATAACAAAACATGTAAAGGAACTGAGGGAAGCCATTCTTCACCGCGTATCACATGGCTTATTTTCATGAGGTAATCATCTACTACATTTGCCAAATGGTAGGTTGGAAGGCCGTCGGCCTTCATCAAAATTTTATCATCAAGAGTAGAAGTATTTACCCTCAACTTTCCCCTGATTATATCTGTCAATTTCAATTCTTCATTTTCGGGAACAAGAGTGCGTACAACGTATTCTTGCCCTGATTCCAGGCGTTTTCTTGTCTCCTCTTCGGAAAGAGTAAGTGAATTACACATAAATTTCCTGGTAATTGAGTCATATTGTGCATTACCCTTATTTTCCCTTTCAATTTTCTTTCTCATGTTTTCAATCTCTTCGGGAGTATCAAAAGCATAGTATGCATGGCCCTTATCCAAGAGATATGAAACATGCTTTTTATAAATATCTTTTCTCTCCGATTGCCGGTATGGTGCATATAAACCACCCTTCTCGGGCCCCTCATCCCAATAAATACCAGACCATTTTAATGATTCCAAAATATAGGATTCAGCACCCTCAATATACCTATTCTTATCGGTATCCTCAATACGAAGTATAAAATCACCATTATGCTTCCTGGCAAAAAGATAATTATACAATGCAGTTCTAACACCCCCAATATGAAGAGGCCCCGTCGGGCTAGGAGCAAAACGAACTCTTACTTTCTGTTCTGACATTCTTTATGTGTATTAAATTTAACTTTTATAAAAGCTTAATAAGTTTGAATTAACCACTAAATGAAAATAATAAGTAATTATAAAAGCTTGTTTTTAAATAACTTGCAAGCTGTTAATAATATTTCAAAAATAATCGGTAATCATAACAACAAAATCAAGAATCTTAAACTGCTATAATCATTTATAATAATTTCTCAAAAACTCTTCCCATTCATCTAATTGTTGATTCTTCAACACCCGGGGAAATTTATTTTGTCCACCTTCTTTACCTAATGCTTTCATATAATCATAAAATGTATTTGAAGAATGAACTTCCACAAAAACATCTTTTATAGCAGCTATTCTTTCCACACGATAATCATCATTAAGAATTTTCAGGTTCTCATCAATTTTTTTTCTTAACTCATCAATATCAACTTCATTATCAGTGCCAATATACCATTTATGCGCAAACATAGAATTATGTTTAATTCCTGCCACGGTAAACTCTCTTACTTCTATATTCAATTGATCTTCTACCCGTTTGATAGCCATATTCATATTTTCCTGCGACAAATGTTCTCCACAAAGATTAAGAAAATGTTTAGTTCGCCCCGTAATAACAATTTCGCTTAACTCAAGCGAAGTAAATTTTACCATGTCTTCAATTATATATCTCCATGCACCTGCACATGTACTTAGTAATAAAGCATAGTCAACCCCTTCTTCTACATCCTTAATTGTAAGGGCTTCTGCATCGGGTTTAATATTCCCCTCGGAGTCAAAATTACGTTCATTAAACGGCACAAACTCCATAAAAATACCATTGTTGAGGACCAATTGCATACTATTGGTGTTTGGCCGGCTTTGAAAAGCAATAAAACCCTCAGAAGCCAGATATGTTTCTATATATGTTAAAGGCTTTCCAAGAAGTTTTTCAAAACCTTTTTCATATGGCCCAAATGACACCCCTCCATGAACAAATATGCTAAGATTAGGCCATATTTGGTGAATATTGTCAACCTTATAATAATCTATAATTTTTTCAATAAGTATTTGCCACCAGGCAGGCACACCACATATTACACCAATATCCCACGACGGGGCTTTTTTTACTATTTCATCAAGTTTTGTAGGCCAATCACGCTCTTTGGCAATTCTTTTTCCGGGTTTATAAAAATGTTGAAACCAAAAAGGTAGATTTTTGGCTGTAATACCCGATAAATCACCTTCAAAATATGTTCCGTTAAAATTAAGATGGGTACTGCCTCCAAGCATCAATATGCCTTTTTCATAAAAATCGCGCGAAAAATCATAACGGGCAAGAGAAAAGATTTGCCTGATGGAGGTTTTTTTTATAGCTCGCAGCATATCAGCTGTTATTGGTATTTGTTTACTTGATGCTTCAGATGTTCCCGAGCTAAGAGCAAAATATTTCACTTTGCCCGGCCAGCAAACATAAGGTTCACCATTGAGCATCCGATACCACCAGTTTTTAAAAATATTGTTATAATCATGAATGGGTATTCGTTGCTGAAACTCTTTAACAAAATCAGGGCTTTTCAATATTTCATCAAATCTATATTCCTCTCCAAAAGATGTATAAGCAGCCTTCTTTAAAAGCTTCTTTAATTCTCTGGTTTGTATAGCATAAGGATCCTTTATTTTAAAAATAGCCGGCATATTACCACGCAATTTCACCGCTCTTTTAATAATTGAACCTAAAACGTGCATATAAAAAATTTTGTTGGTTTATTAGTTTAATTTATAGTCAAAAATATTGATTTTTTGGAAAAAATCAATTGCTTAATTGCTGATATTCGATATCCAATTATTAATTTCTTCTGGTTTTGGAGGTGGTATATCCATCTTCATTTTTTTTCTGAGCTTACATAAGGTATTAAAAATTTTATTCGGGTTTTCATTTTTCAACTCTTCGGCTGTCAAGTATCCGGCTTTACTTAGCAATTCGGCCCAATGTTCGGGTATCCCGGCTTTACTAAACGTTTCACTAATTTGGTGTTTATCTTTACTATCTTTTTCAGGCCGCATTTGCGGAAAAAATATTACATCTTGTATTGAGTTGCTATTGGTCATTATCATAGCAAGCCTGTCTATTCCAACTCCTAACCCTGCAGTTGGAGGCATGCCAAATTCTATTGCCTTCAAAAAATCTTCATCCAGTACCATAGCTTCCTGATCACCTCTTTTGCCAAGTTCCAGTTGCTCTTTAAATCGTTCACGCTGATCAACAGGATCATTAAGCTCCGAAAAAGCGTTACATATTTCTTTACCATTACAAATAACTTCAAATCTTTCGACCAGGCCGGGCTTTGAACGGTGTTTCTTGGCCAGGGGCGACATTTCTATAGGGTAATCGGTAATTATTGTAGGTTGAATAAGATTGGGTTCACATTTCTCTCCGAATATCTCATCAATAATTTTACCCCTGCCGGCTGATTGATCAATTTCAATGCCCAAATCAACAGCTAATTTTCTTAACTGAGATTCATCCATTTCAGAAATATCACAACCTATGTAATGTTTAATTATCTCGTACATAGAAAAACGCCTCCATGGTCTTTTAAAATCAATGGTGTTATTTCCAACCTTAATAGCAGTACTTCCATAAAGATCCAAAGCTACTTTTTCAATCATTTTTTCAAAAACATCCATCATCCAATAGTAGTCTTTATAAGCCACATACATTTCCATTTGAGTAAACTCTGGATTGTGAAAACGACTCATGCCCTCATTCCTGAAATCTTTGGCAAATTCAAATACGCCATCGTACCCCCCTACAATCAATCGTTTTAGGTATAACTCATTGGCAATACGAAGATAAAGAGTAGTATCTAACTTATTATGATAGGTAGTGAAAGGCTTAGCAGCTGCCCCCCCATAAACAGGCTGCAGTACAGGTGTTTCTACCTCAAGATATCCAAGCTCTTCAAGGTAATTCCTGATACTACTAATCATAGCAGCACGTTTTTCAAAAACATCCCTGATTTGAGGATTTACTATCAGATCAACATATCTTTGACGATAGCGTTGTTCGGGATCGGTAAAAGCATCATATGTTTTACCATCTTTTTCTTTTACAACAGGTAGAGGACGTAAGGATTTACAAAGCAATTTGTATTCTTTTACATGTACCGTAATTTCACCCATCTTGGTAATAAAAACGTGGCCTCTTACACCAATTATATCACCAATATCCAACAATTTTTTAAAAACAACATTATACATTGACTTATCATCATCAGGGCAAATCTCATCACGATTAAAATATAATTGAATACGCCCCTTATAATCCTGTAATTCAGCAAAAGATGCACTACCCATTATCCTTTTATTCATTAACCGGCCGGCAATACAAACATCCCGGTAATGATCCCTGTCGTTCGAAAAATTAGTTTGAATTTCTTCGGTTGTAACATTGACCTGGTAAGTTTCTGACGGGTAAGGGTCAATATTTAGCTTCCTCAGCTCATCTAACGCTTGGCGACGAATTTGTTCGTGTTCACTTAATTTATTAATCATTATACTTGAAGTTTTTGCAAATATAAAACAAGTTTTATATATACTTGCTGTTTTATAGCAAATTGGAGTTTTTTTGCAAAACTTAAAATCATAAAATACCAGAATCACAACAAATTAAGAATATTTAAAAAAAGACAAAAATAAATTCAAACCTTCCAATCTACTGATATTAATGTATGCTTAACAAAAAAAGGCTGCCTTTTCCTAAACAGCCCTTTTTTTTTGTGTTTGGCAATCAAAAAGATATTACCTGTTTACCTGTACCCTTTTTGTAACGGAACCTACTGAAGTAGTAGCTCTAATAAAATAGATGCCGGTTTGGAAACCCGAAACCTTAACTTTATGAAGGTTATCATTTACCGTAGTGCTGTAAATAACCTGGCCGGCCACATCCACAATCTTTATATTATTTATCAGTTCATTTGATTGTATATTCAACACAGTACTCGCAGGATTGGGAAATATAGTGAGAGTAGAAACAAATGGATCATTGACGAAAAGGTCATCAATATACATTGTAACATCTACTGTTAAATCTTCATCAACGGTAACCTGATCTTCCACTGTAATATAGCCTTTTTTCTCGACCTTATAATCATAAATTCCTTCAAAAATATCCTCAAATACATAATCACCCGGATCGTTAGTAACGTCGTCGAATGTTATTACCGCATTTTCAATAGGTTCTTCCTTCTCATCTTTAACATTAAAATTAACAGTATAGGTATCGGGCATTTCACCAATTTTAATTTCTACATAAAAAGGATATGTAGTTGCTGATAAGCCCTCGCTGTCAGTAGCAATAACCCTCCATTGATATAAACCATCCTGCATATCACCTGCTGAATGAAGATCTAATATGAAAGTAGTTTCCGTGGTATGAAAATTATAGATCTCAGGGTCACCCTCTATTGTTTCCAGAATAAGCTCATATGAAATTGAACCTCCATCATGATCATGAGATGGAGTCCAGGAAAACTCCACACCTTCAATTGTAATTTCTATTTCCTCTTCCATTTCAGGGAAAAGATTGGAAAATCTTTCAGGAACTGAATTAACCGGATCAATTTTGTCATACTTAAATATTGCTCCATGTTCTGCAACGATAAATCCTTTATTAGGGTTGAAATAAGAATTATCATGAAATGAAACGTCTGAAAAATTGAAGTCAAGTCCGAAAAATTCAATCTCTTCACCATCAATACTTTCAACTACATGACCATTAGCACCATAAGCAATTATGTGATCTTTCCGGGCTATATTGAACCTTATCATTTCGGCACTGTTCACACCGACAAAATTAATATTAACAGGCTCCCATGTATTCCCATAATCTTCTGTCACAAGAATGTTATCTCTGTTACCAAAAGGTCCCCATACACCACCGGCTAATCCAAACTCACCGTCCATAAAATGGATGCCACTAATTCTTCCGGCATTGCTATGGGTAAAAACCTGATCCCATTCTTGTCCCCCATTAAGGGTTCTGAAAATATAAGGTGATCCACCAGCAAATATTGAACCACCCCCGACAAAAACAATGTCTGGTCCCAGCACATCGATAGAATATAATGGATTGTCGGTAGAAACAGGTGTTGACATAACTGAAGCTTCCCAATCACCCTCTTCATTAATAAATAAAAACTGATTTCCAAAAGTAATTGCGTATCCATGAGCTTCATCCCAGATAATCATTGCTCCTATTTCCTGGCTTGTATTACCGGCCGTTTCCCAGGTCAAGCCACCATCATCACTAACTTTAATAATACCATTTATATTTACACCATCTGTAAGATCCAAACCTGCCAAATAAAGCCGGCCATTATCATCCTGATCTATTGAATGCCATCGGTAATCAGTGTTTTCAGGTCCTTCAAAAGGCGTCCAGGTTTGTCCACCATCATCTGTTGTATAATATAAGCCTATGGCAAGTTCTTCAATATCTCCCTGTTCATTAATGTATTTTTGAGCAATCCTGAATCCTACTGCAATTCCATTGTCGTCATCAATAAACTCAATATTCCTGAATACATGAACATGCTCTTCACCATTTCTTAATATTGCTTCGCCTGCATTATAATTATCTGCTCCTGCAATTATTCCACGTGAACCGGCTACCAGCCAATTTTCATCATCAGAAATACTTACTCCGGCAAAATTAACACCGGCGAAATCCCGATACCCCTGGCGTACTCCCCCATAAATCTCAAACCATGACTGTCCACTGTCAGTGGAAGCTAAAACCTGTCCAAACAAACCTGAAGTAATTATTATTGAACAATCACTATTTGTGGTGATAGCGTTTCTAACTTGAACTGCCTGGGAAACATAAGGATTTTCAGGATCAGGAAGTGGTGTAAAACCATTAATATCAAGCTTTTCCCATGTATTGCCTCCATCTTGAGTTTTAATAATTCCACCAGTTAGTGACCTGCGGTATGAACCATAACCATTGATCCCTTCATCACAAAAAGAAAAATCTGTGACACCAGCCCCTGTAGTGCCAGAAGGAACATTGATTCCACCAGCTGTATTTTGTTCCCAGGTAACCCCAAAATCTGTAGATCGAAGAGTCTGAATTGGCATTCCCGTTCCATCAACGCCAACAATAATAGCATTATCGGCTATTCCAAGTCCACGATATGCCCATGTGGTTTTCTCATTTGGATTAAAAATAATCTCATCAGGAATGTCAATATCCTGCCAGGTCTCCCCCAGATTAGTCGATATAAAACCAGTTTTATTGTTTCCAACAGCAATCAGCGTGTTTTCATCAAAAAATCTGATATTGCGAATAGCCTCGTCCGACGGAGTTTCTATTATAGTCCAGTTTTGCCCTAAATCATGAGTTATTGCTGCCATACCACTTGCCCCGGATATTACTACTTTTTCGCTATCCGATGCATCAATATCAATAATATTATGTGGGAAAGGACTTTCTTTTTTCTCCCAATCCTCACCACCATTATCGGATTTCAAAATAGTACCGTGACCACCACAAGCAAAAACAATATCATCAGTAACATGAACAATTCCGGTAAGCCGGTTTCCGGTAACCAAAGGAAGTTGCCAGCTATAATCCGGATTATTCCTCAAAGTTTTAAAATCCTTCACCGATGAAACCTCCTGCAAACTATCTTTAGAAGGCAATTCTGGATTATCTGGCATAAGAGTAGTAGCAGAAAACGACAAAGGTTGTGTTTTTTCAACCTCCTCAAAATACTGAGATGAAATATTATTTGAAAATAAAAATAACAATAAAACGCCTAAAAACAGTAAAACATTTTTTTGCATAATGTGAAATTTAAAATTAATAATTGCTAAAACTGATTCTAAACAGTTCGCTTTTTTAAACAAGTATCATGAATTACAAATTTACAAAATTTTAAAAATTTTTAAACAATCAACATTAATCATAATAGTTTTGATACATGCCTCATAGAAGTTTTTAATACCTGATATTCCTTTTAATGAATCCTGACGGTTTTTTAAAACAAAAAATTAAGGTAGTTATATATTGAAAAAACCGTTATCTTAGCTAAATAAAATCAGTATAAAATTAAAGCAAAATCACGCAAAAATTAATCAGCCGTTTTTTTTTTGCTTTTATCAATTTTAATCTGATATGAATTAAACAAATATTCAGCTGTATTTAAAAAGTCTTATTATAAATAAAATCTTATTGTTTTATGCACCGCTATTACTTTTTTTTATTAACATTTATACTTATTTTTTGTCAAAAAGCAATATCTGCTGACAATGACAGGATAATTCATCACCGTATAAAGATATCCTTAGAGAGGGAGTCGGATATAAAGGATCTCGCTTCCCTTGGGTTGGCACTTGAATCAGGCAAGTATATTCCCGGGGTTTACATAATTGGCGAATTTTCGGAAAAAGAGATAAGCAGGATAAAAGAAGCGGGGTTTGACTATGAAATATTAATAGAAGATATGACGCGTTATTACCAGCAGCGCAATGAAAAACTGGATGCAGATTCAATCATGGATATTTGGTATGAACGTGAGCATGATGATCGTGAATATGAAACACCTGAAAATTTCAGCCTTGGTTCTATGGGCGGGTTTCACACTTATTCTGAAATTCTTGATGAACTTGATGAGATGGCAGATAAATTTCCGCATTTAATATCGGAACGTGAGCCCATAAGCGATACTCTTAATTCAATAGAAGACAGGCCGGTTTACTGGGTACGTATATCCAATGATCCTGAAAATTTGCAGGATAAACCCCGTGTACTATACACAGCCTTGATGCATGCACGTGAACCTGCTTCGATGCAGCAGATGTTATTTCAAATGTGGTATCTGCTTGAGAATTACGATTCAGATCCAGAAACACAATACCTGGTAGATAACCTGGAGATGTATTTTGTGCCATGTATCAATCCTGATGGATATATATACAATGAAACGACAAATCCTAACGGTGGAGGTATGCACCGTAAAAATATGCGCCAACATGGTTATACACCGCCGGGTATAGATATTAACCGCAATTATGGATACAAGTGGGGATATGATAACCAGGGATCATCAGGTGATCCCTCGGCAGAAACTTATAGGGGCACAGGCCCTTTTTCCGAACCAGAAACAAAACTTCAAAAAATTTTTGCCGAAGAATTGAATTTCAAACTTGCCCTGAATAATCATACCTTTAGTGACCTTCTTATTTATCCCTGGGGTTATGAAGATCTGCTCACCCCTGATTCGCTAAAATTTATTAATTATGCAAAGTTAATGACAAGGGAAAACAACTACACATACGGTACTGCATATGAAACTTTGGGCTATTTTTGCAATGGAGGATCGGATGATTGGTTTTACGGAGAGCAGGAAACCAAGGATAAAACATTTGCATTTACTCCTGAAGCCGGCAGCCCGAGCGACGGTTTTTGGCCGGCAATACATCGTATAGAAGAAATATGTGCCGGGCATGTTGGAATGAACACCTACCTGGCAAGACTTGCATTGGCTTATGCTGAAATGAATCAAACTTGCGACTTACATGTTAAAGAACATGAAGCCTCCTTTGATTTTAACATTCAAAACTTCGGCCAAGGCTCACCTGCTTCATTTGAAGTTTTTTTGGAACCTTTAAGCGATAACATCATAGAAACAGGCGAAGCAGCAAGCTTCACAGATATGGATGTATTAGAAAAAAGCGAAGGATCTGTTGATTTTAAATTACACCCTTCAACTATCAAAGGTGAAAAAATAAAATTTATAGCACACCTGGATAATGGAGATTTTTCATGGACAGACACCATTGTTAAATATTTTGGAGAGCCTGAAATTGTGTTTTATGACCCGTGCGAAGACATGAGCAACTGGAACAGCAATGATTGGGGCATAACTAATAGCGTATATTTTGAACCCCCGTCAAGTATTGCCGATAGCCCGGAAGCAAATTATCCCGCCAGTGGCCAAACTACAATAACTACAAAACAAACAATAGACCTCACCCATGAATCTGATATTGCCATGGCTGAATTTTATGCCAGATGGCACATTGTTCAAAATTATGCTTATGTGCAATTTATGGTTTCCGAAGATGATGGCCAAACATGGACAGCACTGGAAGGAAATTATACACAAAGAGGATCAGCAAACCTCAACAGAAATGAACCATCCTATGAAGGATTTCAGGATGAATGGGTTCGAGAAGTAATTGATTTGACCGATTTCATAGGAAAAGAGATTATGTTACGTTTCCAATTGATTAGTGACCATACCGGATGGTGGCCTCCTCCTCCTTCAACTGAAGAAGGATTCTATTTTGATGAATTTTCGGTTTTCACCATTGATATGCCCTATATAGCTGAGTTTGATTTTCCCGAAGAAATAAGCTTCTACCAGCATGAAACCCTTACAGTCGACCTGCAAGAATATACTGAAAAAACAATTGAAGATGACCACAAAATATCCTGGTTCGATAATGAAAATTTGATTATTGATGAAGATGACGGAGTCCTTTATATTACTATTGATGACCTGACATGGTCCGGCAAAGAAAACCCCTTGATAATGGTCGAAATGGAAGAAAATTCAGTAATAAAAGGCAGTCTGAAAGTAATTTGCAAAGAAATACCTAAACCGGTTATCGTCAGTCAGGAAGAGCTTAAGTTTAATATGAACACTCCCTTTATTTTGGAAATGGATTATTTGCACGTAGAAGATCAGCTGTTTGATTATCCCGAAGATTTTGATATGACAATTTATGAAGGTAATAATTACGATTTTGACAATCAAACTATTCATCCTCACGAAGGATATACAGGTGAAATTTTTGTGCCTGTTTCAGTCTATAATGAATATAAAGAAAGCGAAAAATATGAAGTGAAAATTGAGATAGAAGATTTAACAGCACTTTTCCCTGAATACAAAGATAGTTTTGACTTTTTCTACAATAGCAAAAAACAAGGATTCATCCTTGTTTTGAATGATGATTCTTATGATTTCGAAAAGCTGCTTATATATGATATTTCCGGTCAGCTATTAATTGATTATCCGGTTCACAAAAATCAAAATAAGCAATTTTTTCCAAAAAGCCAATCACTTGAAGGAGTTTATATTTATAGGCTTGTTGGAGAAAAAATTCATTCCGGAAAAGTAATTGCTTTCTGATATCACTGTAAATATAGGCTTTATAGAGATATTTATTGAACTTAATGTGAAATATACTCAGCATATAATGCATTATAAGACAAAAAGTTCTGATGCAATTTTATCGGCAAATAATTTGCCGTAGCCCGATATCATAACATCATCACCTTTTTCAATTAACAAACCATTTTGAAGTAATAATAATGATTGCTCTTCAAAATGCAATAAATATTCATGCCCATATTGCATTAGGATTTCATTTTTGTTGCACCCCCATTTTGTTCTTAAGGATGTCATGATATACTCATTAAAGCCTTTTTGCTTGGTGATAACCTCTTTTTCGCATGGAATAATTCCTTTTTCAACCTGTTCAATGTACTTAGCTGTATTATTAATATTCCATTGCCTGTATTTAAAATTAAAACTATGTGCAGATGGCCCTGCTCCTAAATATGGTTTCCCCTGCCAGTAACTTAAGTTATGCGCTGAAAAGTAACCCGGTTTCCCGAAATTAGATATCTCATAATGATCGTAACCATAGTTTTGCAAAATATCAGTCATCATAGAAAACTGTTCACTAATAAAATTTTCATTTACATCATCTGCCTGGCCCCTGTTTATAAAAACGCTCAATGCTGTTTTTGGTTCTACTGTAAGACAATAAACTGATAAATGAGGCACTTCAAGATTTGCAACAGTCAATAAGTTCTCGCGCCATTTTTCATTATCAAGAGAAGGAATACCATAGATCAAATCCACTGAAATATTTTCCAATCCGGCTTTATAAGAATTTTCTATTGATTGTATAGCTTGTGCAGGTGAATGAAGACGATTAAGATACTTCAGGTCAGGATATTGAAAAGACTGAATGCCAATACTTAACCTGTTAATAATTGTCTTTTTTATAGCCATTAGTTTTTCCAGGGTCAAATCGTCGGGATTTGCTTCAAGAGTAACCTCAGCTCCCGGTTTTAGTTCAAAATACCGGTTTAAATGTTTGATTATTTTTATCAGTTCCGAAATTTTTAGCATGCTTGGTGTACCACCGCCAAAATAGAGTGTGTCAATCAAAAGCTTATTATCTTTGGTTTTTTTGGTAAACGGGGCAAGAAAATCTTTTTGAAGAGATATCTCCTTAAGTAAACACCTTAAAAAATTATCTCTATTTTTTAAAGATGTACTAAAATGAAAATTGCAATAATAACAAGCTTGCCGGCAAAAAGGTATATGAACATAAATTCCAGCCATAGATAATCATATTCTGTTTGAAATAGTAAATTTAATAAAAATGATGGCCTCTAATTAACCATTTTAAATTCAATAAATAATTATGGAATCTTTTTTTTATCCCGCAAAATCGAAAACCGGCCGAAAACCACAATTTTACGCACACAGAAAAAAGTTTTAATTTGCTGTAAAATACAGAATTATTTATGACAATAAATATGGGTATTTCAAAAGGCTTCATTATTTAAACAGCAGTAAAGGAATTATTTTTTGTAGCAGGTTTAGAAGTTGTGCTTAATGGGAAAATCGTTCCATCTGAGAGTCAACGAAAAAAACAACTCCGAAATAGCGTAATCTTTACTTTGTTGATTTTCGTTTCTGAACATTGCTGATGCATCAATAAACATATTTGGTTTCCATTCCCAGCTAATCATAAAATCCAGCAATGTCACATCAACTTTATCTCCCTGTAAAAAATACATTCCATAGTCATCCGGGCGAGTTGAATAATCCTTTAGTATATTGGCACCATAGTTGACTTCATCTTTATCTTTGCCTTGTTTGTAATTAAAGCCTTGCATTGAAAAAGTAAAATCAGGGCGATATCTATATGCCAAACGGGCAGCCTGTTCTGAAAAGTTTGCGCCCAGCGGATGAGCCAGTGCCTGGCTGTAGTGAGTATAACTGGCAGCCGGGCGAAGTCCTGAACCATATGTGTCAAAATGAGAGTATGTATATGGTCTGACAAGGTTAGATTCTATTTGAAAATCAAGGTTAGTTATTCCTATAAAATCAACCCATTTTATTCCCGACTGCAAACCGAATTTGTTTCTAAATGACGCAAATTCACTATACTTTCGTTGGCTTCTAAAGCCTGTTCTCACCAATAATGAATCAAGATCTTTCCGTATATCTTTAATATTGAAATCGTCAATATATACTTGCCCGTAAAAAGAAAGCCTTGACGCTATAAGCCACTGCCAATCAAGGCCAACAGCTACTTTGTCAGGATCACCAATATGATGCTCAACGGCACGGTAAAAAATAATTGGATTCAAATAATGTGGCTCAAACCCCCTCTGATTAATACTATCAGCCCTGCCAAAAGTAACGTTTTCAAAAACCCCTAAACGAAAATTATCGGTAATCCTTGCAGTTAAATAATGTGTTGTGCTGAATTTCCTGTCAAAACGCCTTCCACCGGAAGTTTGTATAGGATAATCAACAAGCTCGGAAAAAATATTCTGATAATGGAAGCGATCAAACTGTGTATTTAATTTTAAAAACAAATAATTATTAGAATAATTTGACAAAAACAACGAACGCATACCATTGCCTATAAAATTTTTATCCTGCCCAAACTGCAAATCAACATTAGGCAATAATCTGAAAGATATATATCCTTTAACCGAGAAAAAATCATAGCCATCATCACCATAAGGTTTATGCCATCCTTCACCCGGAATAGCCCCGTCTTGCAGGGATATTTTTTCATTAACATAAAAAGGATAACGAGCTTGATTATCGGCAATAAATGAATAAAAGCCTAACCGCTCATTGATCAAACCTCTTACCTCGACACCCCGGCGGTTAAGATACGACCATTCCCCCCTATCGTTTTCAAATAAGCAACTTAAATTTAAAACGGGGTTTAATGACATAAAAAAACCATCCTCCTCATATCGAAAAAAATCACCCGGATACTTAAAGAAAACTCCCGAACCCTCCTCCGATATTTCAGCCTGATCATAAGTAGCCCATTCAGGGTTATTCGCAAGAAACCGCTCAATTATATTTCTATCTGTTATGCTAAGCCCTGAAATAGACGTATCAGCATATTCAAGATATCTAACCGTTTTTTTGCGCGAAAAAGGTTTCAAAGATGTGAAAACCTGTTCGGAAAAAGAACCCGATTTTATTTCCAAACGTTCGACAAACTCATGGTCAAGTAAGGCTGATTCACTAAGATATGTGCTTTGAGCATGTGAATAACAGCAAAACAATATTGTAATTATGGCAGCCAAACCTATGGGTTTCATCAGATTCTGAATTTTTTCAAAAGTAGAAAAAAATAACGATTTTATTATTGTCATAGCTATAAATGGCATCTAACAATTTTTTTAAAATAAAACCTTAAAAAAATTAATAGTGTTAAAGATTTGATTTTTGTATTAAAAGATTTAGAAATCTTCATGCAGGCTAAAAATAAATTTGAATTAGGTTTCACTACTTATTTTGAATTATTCCTAATAAAAAAACCTGTTGCTGACTTAAATTTATTATTGGCGTAGGGTGGTTTGTTAGCCATATAAACTCCGGCAAGTATGGTTGCAATCCAGACCATATAGGTTATAAAAAAAGCTTCCCCGTCAAGAATACCCCAACCAATAGAAACGATCGGCATCAGATAAGTAACACTTGAAGCAAATAAAGCCGAGCTCCTTTTTATTAACCAAAAGTTTGCCATAATGGCAATAGCTGTACCAAAAACGCCCAAAAGTGCAATGTAAAAAAGACTTTCCAAACTACCCGGAACATTTTCTATACGGTATAAAAAATCTGTACCAGTAAATAAAAAAACCATTGAAGGTATACCTATAAAAACAAACGCTAATGATGCGATAGTAACAGGGTCGTAATCAGTAAGAAAAGTTTTTATAAAATTCATTTGCAAGGCATAACAGATGGTTGCCAACACAACAAATACGGCATGCTGAAAATTTATAGTAAAACTACCTTCACCCGCCACCGATAATAATCCAACAGCCCCAATAAGACCGACAAAAACACCTGAAATATTCACTAAACGTGTCCGGCGTTTAAATAACAAAACCCCTATAATCAATGTAAAAAGAGGAGTCAACGAATTTAAAATACCGGCCATATAACTATCTAAACCGGTTTGAGCTTTGGCAAATAAAAAGGCAGGAAATCCGTTACCCAAAACACCGGCAATTATAAATAGCCAAAAATTCTTGATGTTTAATTTTTTCAATCGAACTATTGCAAAAGGAAGTAATGCTAAAAAAGATATTGAAACACGCAATGCCCCAACCTGCAAATTATCAAATACTAAGAGCCCTTGCTTGATCAAAATAAATGAACTGCCCCACACTATCATCAAGCCAAATAAAACCATCCATTCCTTTACTCCAGGCTTTGCATCATGCTTCATGTAATTCTGTTTTTTGCCGGCTTAATCAAAAATAAATTATTGAAAACTAGTAACATAAATTCAACAAATCCAAAAAAATTATGCCTTCAATTAATATTATCACACCTCTTTGCTATTTATAACTCATCGCTACAAAAAATAATAATTGCAAACAAAAATCCGCTCAAATCCATTTTATGTAATATAGATTTATTTTCCGCCGCAAAGATATAATTTGAAGTTTTAATCTATAACAAAAAATAATAATTATTTTATTTCAAAAAAATGATTCAAATTTTTATAGTTTTGTGCTTAGATAAATCAATATGTCACTATTTTGAGCGTTAAAAAAACATATCATCCCGATAATGTCGAGCGAGAATTACAAGATATTTCGCTTAGCATGACATTTAATACCACGCCATTGAAAATATTGGGATGGTAATGATATTATCCTGTAAATAAATTTTAAATTAACAAATTAAAACTATGAAAAAATTATTTGTAATTCTACTTGTTTTGGCTACAATATTTGCTTGTACTTCAAAAGAAGAAGAGAAAAAAGCACTTATAACTGGCAAAATTGAGAATCCTGATAATGACATATTTGAAATTGCTTATGCCAAAGACTTTATTACTTTTGAACAGGAAAAACATGAAGTAACACTCGATGAAAATAACAAATTTGCTGTAGAATTAGCTATTGAGTCTATTGTTAATGCGCAAATATTTTTTGAAGACCAACAGAAGGTCAGCATTTTTATTGAACCTCATGACAAGCTTCACATTACCCTGGACAAAAATGATATCACCAACACCATTTCTTTTTCGGGTGATAATGCTGATAATAACACATTCTTTCACAAATACAAAAACCAAATAAAAGAAAAATACGGCGAACAAGAGGTTTATGATAAAATGCGGAATTTAAAGCCGGAAAAGTTTTTGGATTTTGCAAATAAGATGTTAGATACCAAACAACAATTTTTCAATGATTTATCAAAAGAGAAAAACTTCAGCGATAATTTCAAACATTTATTTGAAACAGATATTAAATTTGGTTATTACGACTACCTTCTAAATTACCCCGAATACCATCAAGTAGTAAATAATATGGAAGATGAGCCTGAATTGCCGGCTGACTACTATGCTTTTACTGAAGATAATCTGAATTTTTCGGATAATAATTTAGTATCGCCAAACTATTGCAAATTTCTTGAATCATACCTGGAATATTACAAAAAGGAAAATCCCCACAAAATTCCGGAAGATAAAAGTCATGTTGAAAAAAATTTATTTATCTCTGAAAAAATCTATGACGGTAAAACTTTGGAGCATATTAAGACAGTAAACATTAAGCGTGAGTTTGACTTAGGTGATTTTGATGTTGCAAAAAAAGCATACAAATCTTTTCTGAATACTGAACCAGACAAAAGATACAGGAATATACTTACAGATGTTTATGAATTAGAGAAAAGGTTATTACCGGGCAATACGGCGCCGAACTTTGAACTCAGGGATATTGACAACAATAAGGTTTCTCTTGAAGATTTCAGGGGAAAGGTGGTATACCTGGATTTTTGGGCAAGCTGGTGTCCACCATGCATGCGTGAAGTACCATATGCTAAAGAACTAAAAGAACGTTTTGAAGATAAAGAAGATCTTGTATTTGTTTACATATCAGTTGACGAAGATACTGAAGCATGGAAAAACACAGTGGAACAACGCGAAATAGAAGGTGTGCATCTTAATATAAAAGGAAGAGACAATGAAGTTGCAAAAAGTTATAACGTGACTGGCATTCCTTCTTATTTTATTATTGACCGGAAAGGTTTGATTTTTGATAATAATGCCAAACGGCCTAGCCATGATGGTATTGATGAAGATTTGAAAGCTGCATTGAAAAAATATGTATAAGTTATAATTGACCAAAATTTTTGCTGGTTTTCTCTTACTTATATTATATAGAACCTATTTTTAACCAGGGTATATGAAATTATTTATTAAAACTGTAGCAGCCTTAATTATTTTTATAATGTTTTCTTGCGGGCCATCTGTTGTATTGACGGTTGATCGACCTGCAGAAATAAACCTCAGTGATTATAAAACCATCGCTATTGGTGATTTTGTAAGTGAAAGAGGCAACAGGAGCCTTTATTCATTAAATATTGAAGAAGCTTTAACTCACAGACTTTTTGAAACAGGAGCTTTTGAAATAGTTGACAGACAAAATATAGATCGCTTGATGGAAGAACATAGCCTTAGCCTGTCAGGATTAGTTGATGAAAGTTCAGCCCTGGAAATTGGAAAACTTATGGGGTCTGCAGTCCTTATTTTTGGACGAATTACCGAAAACGAATATGTTGAACAAACAACAAAAAGTGACGAAAAAGTAGATATGGATGGCAATAAATACCATATCTACCAAAGAAATGGCAAGTATTCATTAAGAATTAATATCCGATTGGTTGATGTGACAACCGGTAAAATACTGGCAACAAGGCCTTTTGAGGCCGATAAAACAGCCCGGAGATATGGTAAGGATGAACCTGCACCAGAGATTGACGAAAACAAATTGTTCAGAGAATGTGTAGATGATATAGGAATTGAGTTTGCGAGAATGGTAGCTCCATACGAGGAAGAAGTAATTGTACGGTTTGAAAGTGATCGTGATCTTCCGGAGTTAGATGCTGCATTGACATCAATAAAAATAGATGATTGGGACCACGCAATAAATACTTTAAGAAAAGCCACAATGAAGCCTGAAATCAATGACAAAACCAGGGCAAAAGCTTATTATAATTATGGCCTGGTAATTATGTACGACGGGCAGTACGAAAATGCTATTGAAGCCTTTAGAAAAGCCATGCAACTTAGATCAGGAAGAAACAGATATCAACAAGCAATCATAAAAGCAAGAAAAGAAAAACAAAAAAGAGAAGAACTTGAAAAGCAAATAGGTATAAATGAATAAAGACTAATATTTACATAAAAACAACCCAATCAGAATAATTCATCCTTAATTTGTTTTACCAGTTTATCAACAGAGTTTTCTATAGCTTTTTGTTTGGCTTTAATGAAACTGAGATCAGCACCGGAAATATTTCTTACTGAAAAACTCATCAATTCAACATTTTCTTCATCAATAAAATAAACGGTCGCATCACAAAAAGCCGTGTGAATATTTTGTATTACTGTGCCTCTTCGCAGATTTGCATCAAGCTTGAGAAAATAATTACAACTATGAATATCATCTGTAAATTCAAACCCTTTACGGGATAATGAGCTTGTTATTGTTCCTCGAGAGGAATTCTTTATGATTTCGTTATACTCTCCCCGTTCAGTATAATCAAGACACACAGTAACAGGCCTAAGGTCTATTTCAAGTCTGGCCTCAGGCAAACTAATGTTGCTTATCATTTCCGCAACAGCTTCCTCTTTAGCCATATTTCCCGCAATTGATTCCGGGTCGGGTTTAACCTTAATGACCTGAGAAGAAAGCGGCGAATTAATCTTTGTTAATGACAAGTTTGTAGTTCCATCATCACCTGTAATAATACTTTCGGAAAGCTCTCCACTGCCACGTAAAAAGTATACTGCCAGGGGCATTCCTGGCACAGCTTTGAAAGAATCACCCGTTAAGTAATCTGATCTAACCTTTATTTCAACCGGCTTCAATAAACCACCTAAAAACATCCCAACTGTCTTGGAAGGAATAAATTCAATTTTCAAATTACCTGTTATATTCTGTATTTCACCCCAAATATGATTTTCTAAAAATACCTCTTGTTCATTTATTGTTGATTCTAAACCATAACCAATAAAATCACCAATGTTATTGTACGCCTGAAAATAATAAAACAGGGCATGACGCTGATTACCTTTTTGCCTTTCTTTATCAGCATCATGAATCAAATCAGTCGCTATACGCGTGGCAATATTAATTTTTTCTTCCTTTTGACGACGATAAAGATCTCTGCAAAGACGATAATAAACCCAGTAATGATGATCTCCTTCCCAGGAATCAACTAATTCATAACCTTCCAAATCCTGCTTTGCAAAGCTGCTTATCCTTTCTTCAAAGGTATGGCTGAAAAATTGGTTTTCTTCTCTTATATGACTTTCCGATTCGCTAACTATCTGAACTGTTATTGATGCAGCTATCTCCGCAAGTGCAGCGTCGCGAGCTTTTGAAATATGCTCGGCAGAACCCGGGGTAATAGGAGCTGAAGCTATCCCTATAAAATATTGAGGATCTATAGGATACCTTTGTACCCATTGTGGTGGTAAAGTATCTTCAAAATCATCAGACACTTTTTGGGTCGTACCGCATGATAACAATACCACGCAGCAAATAGCCGCAAATATAAACCGCATAATTTAAATATTTTTAATCTGTTAATAATTTGCTCAAAATTAAATAAAACCAATATAAGAACCCCGGAAAATATATTTTTAGGGAAAACTTACAATCTTTGGCCATTTGTTTTTAAGAACAAAAATTACCAATTAAGCCTATATTAAGAATTTTATAATTACTTCTATGAGCAAAAGTAATGGAAATTTAAAATCGTTTTAACCTTTCTTTCTTATTATTATAAAAGCTTATTGATTATGACAGTAATTGTGTCAATATTTTACTGAGCATTTAACGAAAAATAATCTTCTATTTCCTGCAATTTGTTTTCAACATCGGTAATATCTTTAATAATATATCCTTTTTCAAGAAGTATAATACGAGAACATATGCTGCCAATATGATTAAGGTTATGACTTGAAATTACCATAGTTGTTTTTTGCTTAACATTTATTTCTTTCAATCTATTTCTAATCCTTATCTGTGATGTAGGATCAAGAAAATTAAAGGGTTCATCCAACAATAACAAGTTAGGTTCAACGATCAACGCTGCAATAATACCTGTTTTCTGTTTATTACCGGTAGAAAGCTGGCGGATATATTTTTTTTGATTTAATATTTCGTTGCTCAAAAATGATTTATAAGATTTCAACCTTTCATCTATATCAGACTTATTCAATCCATAAAGCTCACCTGAAAAATAAAAATATTCTTCAGGTGTCATGAAGTCTATCAAAAACCCTTCATCAAGATAACTTCCGGTAAATGACTTCCAGTTTTCGCCCTGACTGACATTTTCTCCCTCTATAAGTACTTCTCCTTTTGTTGGTTGAAGTAAATCTAAAACAAGGCGTAAAAAAGTAGTTTTTCCGGCACCGTTGTTACCAACTATGCCCACAAGTTCACCCCCGGAGATATTTAACTCAGTAATATCAAGTGCTTTGTTCTTATCGTAATATTTTTGAAGGTTTTTTACCGTTACAGCCATTTGTATAAAATATATTTAAAGTTCTAATATCTAGTTTTTAGTGACAGGTATTCCCGAAAAATCTGGATTTCGCTGCCGTTCAAAGGATAACTGGTGACGGGTCTAATTTAATTCACTCACAACTTGTCAATCGATACTGGTCACCTATCTGTGTATTGGAACTTGTAATTTTAAATAATTTATTTTAAATTTTCGCATAATTTTTAATTATGCCTGAAAGTTTCCAGTTTAATATGTCTGCGTTTATAGAAATTGTTTGTTATTTTTTTAATCCATAGAGGATGCAAAACCCAAAAAATTATGCCAGTAATCAATAAAGTCCAAAATGTTCCGTTTTCCAGAGGAATTATATGCCCGATAATTATAAAAGGTATTATTGAAAATAAAACAAGCAATATCATCAAAAACTGGTTTCCGCTTATACCCTCGAAATTAAAAAAAGCTTTCGCATCAGGGTTAATACGAGTGGAATTATTAACACCTGTATACATCATTATACAAAAAGCCACTCCGGTAGTATATAACATAATCGACAAATAAACAAGAACAAATAACGGATTTATAAAAATAATAATGGGCAAAAGAATCAAACACTGTATAAAAGCCATCAGACTATAAAAGTAAAATTTTGCCCTGAAAAATTCATAAAAACAAATCTTCCTTGAAGCCAAAAAATCAAAAAACCTGCTTTCCCATGACAAAAAGTACTGCAGGTGAAAAAAGCCATAAGACCCTACAAATAATATCAATAAAGCAAGCATATGTATTATATTTTCCTCTGAATACCACCAAAAAATAAAAACCAATACAGGAAAAATAAGCGGCCATTGATATAAATTATTTTTTGCCCTTTTGTTACGATTGATAAGTTTCCACTCTATATCCCAGTATTTTCCGTAAACAGGCACTTTGTCAAAGACTCTTTCAATAAAAGTGTTTTTGTTTTTTTTCAGTATTTTTTGTCCCTGCCCTGATTCTATTAAAAAATAAAAGCCTTTCTTTAGATTTAATTTTGCCTTCGCTTGCAAAAAAATAATCAAAATAATAAAAAATACAAAAGTGCTGATTTTACCTTCCATAAAACTATTGCCAAGCCATAATGAAGCCCGGAAAAAATATTCGCTGTAAAACCAGCCGGTTAAAGCAAATAAAATAATCAATAAAATCAAAATAAGTTTAAGATAATAATTGTTTGCCTGAGAACTTTTGAGCAAAATTGTTAATGAATGGTTTAATCCTGATAACAATAATATTCCGGTAATTGTAAATATAAAAGCATCAAGAGAATAATTAGGTAAAATTGTAAATCCGAAAAAGGGCACAAAAAAGACCAAAAGATAAAAATTGAAAATATTAAACCATGCCTTTATAATGAAAAAATTTGCAAGCCGGTTTTTTGATATAGGGAGGTGAAAGTAGGGTAATATATTTTTTGATGGTATCTTTTGCACGAATGACCTTGTAAGTAGATCGGCAAGCATTATAAAAACCAATGTACTAAAAATTATATTATGGGGTTTTTGTTCAGGTATATTTTCATAAAGTATTCGCGGCAAGGCCATACCTATCGTTAAAATGTAAAACAGCAAGGTAAACACAACAAACCCTATTAATAATTTTACATACAGGCTTTTTTCAAAAAAATGCGACCTGCGGTAGGCTAAGAATGAGTGTTTTAGAAGTTTAAGAAACATCCCCTGTATATTTTAAGAGCAAATTTAATGTGATTTTATTTAACATCAAGCAAGTTTTGATATTTAAATAAAGCATTTAATAATTATGAATGATATGAATTTGTGGTTATTCGGGCAGGTAAAAAGATATTTCCTCTATAGATTCATTGCCTAGCATATCCGTTGCTCTTACAATTACGTTGTTTAATTTTCCTTTTTCAAAACCTTTTATGGGCTTAGAATACCTTTGTTCATTGTTATCATTAATAGTGTAAAATATATTTTTTGCACCGGTTTTTTCATCAGTAGCTGAAAGATACAGTTTAACATGCGCTGGATAAACTTTATAAACTTCTTTATTTTTATAAACAGTATCGTATGACTGTATACTGAATTTGTGGGATATTTCCGGCCCCTGCATATCAATAAAAAAGGCAAAATTGTCCATATTTGAATTTTCAACATTATCAAAAGCCATATAACTGATTTCATTATAACCCGGCTTGTTTATAGAAAACGGCTTTTCGAAAAGTTGTTGGTAATCCTGATTAATTCTGTATTTAATCCTGTTAACTCCGGATTTATAATCTTTCGCATTCAACTGAATTTTTGATAAATCATTTATAAAAAGTGTGTCTCTAAGATATATATAAGGCCCTTTAATTTCATAACTTATTTTGGGTGGATCAAGGTCAACATAAGGCATATAAGACTCATCATCAAGAAATGCACGACTTTTACTTTTATTATTTACTTTATCAACAGCATATGTTTTTATGTTTATTTCACCCGAATAATCAGACAGAAATACCGGACGCTCATAAAGTTCGTATTCCTTGTCATTAATAGAGTAATAAATCCCTTTAACTCCGGCTTTATTGTCAACTGCATTAATTCGTAATTGTGACCTTCCTGATGAGTACTCTTTTCCCCCTGCCACAAAACTGTCGCCTATTATCTCTTCTATAATGATAGGCGGGGTTTTATCTACAAAAAATTTAAAAAATCGCTTCTCCTCCACATTACCTATCTTGTCTTCTGCATAATAGCTAATTTTATGATAACCTTCAGGTAAATGGCTTACTGAAATATCTTGTGAATACACGCTTAGTGGCTCATCATTAATAGAGTAATATATGCTCTCTATCCCTGTTTTATCATTGGCATCAAGGCTGATCTTCGAGCGGGGAGAAATAATGTTCTCATGCCTGTCGCCAATAATTTCTAATTGTGATTCGGGAGCAGTGTAATCTATTACAATTTTGACATCTTGTGGTTGCTCAATATTTCCGACATTATCAACAGCAAAAAACCTTATATCATAACTCCCTTCTTTTTTTAGATTTATATGATTATCGAATATTTTATAACTCTTCCCGTTAATTGAATAATAAATTTTATTAACACCCGAATATTTATCATCACTTTCAAGGAAAAAACTAAAGTCTTTTCCACCATATATAGTGTCTTGTCGAATAAAAATACTTGAATCAGTATGCCATTGAGTTATTGGGGCGATGCCATCAACAATGAAATAAAAAGGTATATTTTTGTTAAGTGATCTGCTCTTGTATTTAAGTTTGTGTTTCCCGGAACTTTGAAAAACTAAAGATGTATCTTTAGCTTTTTTGGGTTGTAACATCACACCGTTTTTACCTTCAGGATTATCAGATATATGAAAGTGTACAGATTTTTCAGCATTAATAACCAGGTTATTGAGACTATCACGTATGATTTTTTTCTCAAAGTTGAGTGAATCCCGGGCACACAATTTTTCGGCTGAAAATATTATAAATAATAATAAAACTAAATAATACTTCAAAAATCTATAATTCATAAAATATTTATTTTTCTTCAAATGGAATAATGCGAAACTCGGTTCTACGGTTTTCACGATGTTCTTCTTCTGTGCATTCAACCCCTTCGAGGCAATGATTAATTATTTTTGTGTCTCCAAATCCTTTGGCTTCCAGACGATCAGCTGAAATACCTTTTGACATCAGATATCTTTTTGTAGATTGCGCTCTTCTTTCCGACAAAAGTTTATTATAATCCGATGAACCACGCACATCAGTATGGGAACGTAATTCTATGCTGATCTCAGGAAAATTTTTTAAAGAATTTGCCAGTTCATCAAGTTGTTCCTGGGCATCAGCATTAAGCCGGTCTGAATCGAGAGCAAAATATATATTTTCCAAATCTATAACATTATCAAGGTCAAAAATAAAATTAGCTATATTTGGTTTTTCAACATTACCGACATTATCAATTGAAAAAAAAGATATTTTTTCAATTTTTTCTTCTTTTTTAACAACTACAGGGTCTTTATATTTTATATATTCTTCGCCATCAATACTATAGAATGATTTTTTTGCTCCCGAGTTATTATCATTTGCATGAATTTCAATTATTACTAATTCTTCGCAATAAAATCTTTCTTCAAATTGCAATTTCAAACCTTTTTTCAAATTAAGTTCACTTTCGGGTGGCTGGCCGTCGGCAAAAATTTTATACCTGGTTTTTTTGCCGGTTTCCGGGTCCAGATGGACCATATATTGCTTACCATGACTGTCAAAATACATAGGATTAGCATGCTCTGAAGGTGATGGGATAGTATGGTTTGTATCGGGTTGCGAGTCAGTGACAATAGATATATAAACCGGCATTTTTTTATTAACATATGTGTTTCCGGCAGAGTCAATAAAAATGGATTTTTCAAATTCCGGTATTTTTTGAGCATAGTTTTGAAAACCGGCACCTAACATTGCTATACACCATATTAATGTGTATAAACTTTGATAGTTGATTAAGTTATTTCTATTAGTCATCATCAAAAAAATTCAATATTTGAAGCCAATCAAACAGTATATAATTTAAATGGTAAACCCCATTACAAGCACATCATCCAATTGTTTATGTTTTTTATTTTTCCAGGATATGAAATTTTTATCAAGAACATCTTTTTGTTGATCAAGTCTGTCTATACTGTTTTCCATAAGAAGGTTACGAAGTTTCCTGGTCGAGAATTTATAGCCATTTGGTCCGCCAAATTGATCTGCATAACCATCAGTAAACAAATAAAAGGTTGTAGGGCTGATAACATTTATCCTGTGATTTGTAAATTCCCGTTTGGGTTCCGGCTGTATTCCGCCAATAGGAGCGGGATCTCCTTTTATAAAATGACTACCATCATTGTTTATATAGAAAAGTGGTGATTTAGCTCCGGCATATTCCAGAACTTTTTGTTCTTCTCTTATAACACATACTGACAATTCCATACCATCTCTGTTGTCATTTTTGTGTTGCCTGAGAGATTTCCTGATAGAGGTGTGTAGCTCCTCAAGAATTTTTCCGGCAGTCTCAACACCTTTTGATGTAATATTTTCCAAAAGGTTTATGCCAATCATTGACATAAAAGCACCCGGTACGCCATGTCCGGTGCAATCAACACAAGCAATAACCAAACCTTTTCCAGTTTTTTTACTGCTATTCAAATCTGTCAATTCAACTTCCGAAAACCAATAAAAGTCACCGCTAACAATATCACGTGGCTTATAATAAATAAAGCTTTCCGGCAGATGTTTTTTCAGATTTTGATCATTTGAAAGCATCGCTTGCTGTATTCTTTGAGCATAAGCTATTGATGCGCTGATGTTTTTATTTTGTTTTTTAATCTGAAAATAAGTTTTTTGCAACTCCTTATTCTTTTTCGCAATTTCATCGTTTTGTTCAGAAATTTCCTGATTGCTTTTTGAAAGCAAACGGTTGGCCTTTTTCTTTTGCAAATAATTATGTAGTATCAGGGCAGCTACAATGGCAAGTAATATACCGAATATAATAAGGCCATTGCGTACGGCTTGTTGTCTTTTGAGTTGCTCATCCTGTAATTGTTTTTCTTTATTAAGAAGATTGATTTGTAACTGTCTCTCACGCGACACCTCTTCAACCTCATCGAGTGTTTGCCTGGTTATTTGTAAGGTTTTTTCGCTTTCTCCCAATTCTTCCCTGGTTAATTCCTTTTCGGTTTCAGCTCTTTTTGCTTTGGTTTCAGCATGGCTGATTCGTTGTTTAGCCTCCTTTTGCGACCGTTGCATTTGCTCTTCCTGCAATTTCCTTTCTAAAGCATAATACAGGTCAAAATAACCCTTAGATTTACTATCTTCACCAATTCTTTCATGAGCCTGAGCCAACATTGCATAACTGTTTCTAAGCAAAGTCATATCATTCACCTCCCTAGCAATAGCTTCAGCTTCCTGCAAAGCATCTATAGCAGCATCATAATCCCCCAGCTCGTTTCTCACATTAGCAATATTGATCAACCCACTGGCAATATTGTGCCTGCGGTCTTGTTCACGCGAAATAGCAAGATTCTGTAAAAAATAATCTTCAGATCTTTCATAAAGACCCTTGTCAAAATATATTTGACCCAGATTATTGTAAATATGCATTACAGCATTCTGATTACCTATCTTCTCATTAGCCTTTACAGATGAAATAAAACTATCAGCCGCCTCATCCAATTTGTTATTTTCCCAAAAATAAAAAGCTCTCTTGTTATAAAATCTCGCAGCTTCAGCATAATTGCCCTGATTATAGCTTTCGGTTGCATGCTGATTCCATACCTCAGGATCACTACCCTGAAAATTGCCGTTGGACAAAATAACCATTATGCCAATACATGAGGGCAAACCCAACAATAAAACAAAAATGACTAGTGCCTTTTTAAACATAAAATTAATCTATTCAGAAGTTATCTTAAAATCAAAATCCAGTTGTGTCATTTTGGCAAAATCCATACCTTCATCATACATATCCTCGTCCTCAGGCAAATAATTCCAAATAATTTTTAAATCATTATCAGGTAATAATTTTTTTAATAACATAAGTATCTCAAGTATTTTTTTTGATGAAGATGAGTTGATATAAACAAATCCAAACCTAACAGTTGTTTTAGGCATAGGATTTTTTAAATATTCTCTCACCCATTCAATAACAGGATTATAAAATGTATCAACATTCTCAGGCAAGGATCGCCCCTCCATTTCTATTAATCCTTTTTCAGCATCACAAAAAATACTGGGATTATCTTCTGATTCAATAACATAAAAATTTTCCATATACATCTGATGATATCAACTTCTTTTTGTTATTAATACATAAAAATCAAAATAACAATTTTAATATTTCACAAAATTATTTCAATTCCAGTTTAAAAATATAGTAAAACACGTAAAATGAGTTTAGCTATGGTTTAATATTCAGAAAAACACTGTTTGTTTAACAATATAATTAAGCTATAAACTATATTTTGCAATTATATTTATAGATTCATTTTTTAAGCAATAAAATGTTAAATGCCAGATGAATTTTGTAAATTAGCATTTGATATTAAGAATTGAGTTTGCTAACTCGACAAAGTCAATATTTAAATTATATCCGGGCAGAAATGGGTTATTATATAAGATAAAAGGTTAATTGGTAAATTATTTTTACGTTTGATTTACAAAACAAAAAGTATAATAATATGTTAAAAAAGAAGATAGTAGTACTGACAGGTGCCGGTGTAAGTGCTGAAAGTGGAATTAGCACTTTTCGTGATAGCGGTGGTTTATGGGATAAATATGATATTATGGATGTTGCTACACCTGAAGCGTGGGCCAGAAATATGGATATGGTTATTGATTTTTATAACCAGCGCCGTAAGCAGCTTCATGAAGTAGAGCCCAATGCTGCTCATTATGCTCTTGCCAGGCTTGAAGAGAAATACGATGTACATATCATCACTCAAAATGTAGATGATTTGCATGAACGTGCCGGATCTACCAATGTGTTGCATTTGCATGGTGAGTTGAAAAAAATACGCAGCTCTGTGGATGAAAATCTTGTTTATGAGCTTGAAGGTTGGGAACTGAAAAAAGGAGACACTTGTGAAAAAGGCTCACAACTGCGCCCGCATATAGTTTGGTTCGGAGAGCCTGTTCCTATGATTCCTAAAGCAGCCGAAATAACTTCAACAGCTGATATTTACCTGATTATTGGCACCTCATTAAATGTTTATCCTGCTGCCGGACTTGTTGATTATGTTAGATCCGGAACACCAATTTATTTAATTGACCCCGGCGAAATACATGCTTCAAATATTTCGGATATTAATTTTATTAAAGAAAAAGCAGGCACGGGCACTCCTAAATTGGTTGATGAGCTGCTCAAACAAGCTAATTAACAATTATGCGAAAACTTTCAATGGATGAGCTAAAGCGACTCAATGAAGAGGAGTTTAAAAAACAAAAAAAATTCCCATTAGCCCTGGTGCTGGATAATATAAGAAGCATGCATAATACCGGCTCTATATTTCGCACGGCAGATGCTTTTCGAATAGACAAAATATATCTATGCGGAATCACAGCTTGCCCTCCAAACCGCCAAATTGAAAAAACCGCCCTGGGTGCAACAAAATCAATAAACTGGAAATATTTTGAAAATACAGAAAACGCCATTTTAGAATTAAAAAAACAAAACTATGTAATAGCATCTATAGAGCAAGTAGAGAATTCTGTTTCTTTATGTTCTTTCCAGCCAAATAAAAAAAATAAATATGCAGTAATTTTCGGCAATGAAGTTAAAGGAGTGCAGGAAAATGTTCTTAAGTTATGTGAGCATTTCTTGGAAATACCTCAATTTGGAACAAAACATTCTTTTAATGTTAGTGTAACTGCCGGCATAGTTATGTGGGATTTTTATTCAAAGATCTCAACAGGAATTAATTAATGTTTGTATATAAAATCTTACATTGATATGTAATTGTATGATGAAACCCTTATCTATAAAAGGTTAACAAAATAGTATGAACTTAGCATTAGCGATCACAACATAATAGTTATGAGTTGTGAGTGATAAAATACATTATATAATAAGTTGATTCGGTGAAGTCTGATTTGTTGATTCGAGATGGGTCATTTAAGTAAAACCCGTTAATCATTAATCCCCGGGCGGCAACGAAATCATGATTTTTCGGGATTACCCGTCACCAAAAATTTATATGTCAGGCCTTTAAATACATTTTATACAGATGAAAAACAAAATCAGGTCGCTCAAAACAATATATAATACCTTACGGTATAATTACCTGTTACGAAAAAAAATTGTTGTAGAGCCTTCGGATGAAAAATTGCTGTTTGATATTTTAGATAAATACAAAGATCAAAAGACTGTTTTTGTGCACATAGGCCTGGGTCAAATAAAAGCTGCATTTAAAGTAAGTCCTTATGAATTTATAATAGAAGCTTTAAACAAAAGGTTCAAAAACATAATTACTCCCGGCTTCACACCTTCGTTTAGAAAATCAGGTGTTTACCACAAAAAATATTCCTTACCCGAGTATGGTTATTTTTCCAGGTCATTTATGAAAGATGCAAATTACCGAACTGATGACCCTGTTTACTCATTATTGGTTAAGGGCAATTACCGTTTTGGAATCGAACACTACATTGAAGATTCTTTGGGCTTGAAAGGACCCTTCAATCAATTAGACAGGGATAATGTTTTATGTATAAATATCGGAACAAAATGGCTGGTCAGTTCTCATCTGCATTTCATAGAATATAATAGTATGGTTCCATATATTGAGAAGCAAATATATGAAGGAATAATTTATTATGATGAACATAATCACGACAGAATCTCAACGATCAATTATGTTAATAAGCATTGGTTTAACAAATATGCAACAATCATGTGGAACAGGTTTAAAATATCACGCGACCTTTATAAATACGGCGTAATGGATTATTATAACATAAATGGTGTTAAGGTTTATGCTTTTAAAGTTGGAGACATGAAGAAGGTTTTGGAAGCCAAAATAAACAAGAACCCATACTATTTAATAACATAACATCTCAGCATTTCCACCCATTATTCTGCAAAGTTTGTTTTTAGAAAGCCCTGCTCTAAAAACAAGCCTTTCAAATGGTAATCCCGATTCATTGTCAGTACCAAAAAGTATCTTATTATAAAACTCATTAAGAAGCATTCTTGTATATGAAGGATCTCTTTTTAAAGCATAAAATCCACTTTTACCCGACATGTCAGCATAAAGATTATCATATTTCTCAAATAATTCAAAAATTATACCTTTTTCTTTAATTTTACCTTTTCCTAAAATCAAATATGGATCCTGGTCTTTTGCAATATGTTTCCAGAATGCAGGCCCATGTGCAATGAAGTTTACGTCAGGATACTGTTTTAGCCTTTGCTCCAAACCGGCAAAATCCATCATATAACCGGGAAAATATTGAAGCCTGTCCTGAAAACTTTTTTTAAAAAATCCTGTTTTATATATAAATTTTTCAATATACTTTCTTGTTATACCATTAAAAGCACCATTTAATATTTTGTAAAGAAAAACATAAAAAAAATTACTTTGTTTAATGAAAAAATGATAATTACTGTTTTCCATATGAAACACCAATGGTATTTTTAGTTTTCTCAGCCCGTCAAGCACATTTGTTATCTCATCATCAAGCCATCTGTAAGTAACCTTTAGCTCGCCGCAACCTTTCACCCCCTTTAAATGATAAAACTTTATAACATCATACCAATCGGTTCTTGATGGATCAGGCGCATAAAACGGTACGATCCTGTCGGGATAAAGATAATATGCTTCTATAATATTATCAATTGACAAGTTTTTATATAAACTCTCGAAAGTGGGATTCATCTCTTCCCATGATAACAACCAACACTTGTCTAATTTTTTTGAATCTAAATACTCAACAATTTTTCCGGAATCAAAACCGCAAAAGTTTACATGCAAATGAGAGTCAACTTTTATCATAATAGCTTCAATCCTGTAATTTAATTTTGTGCTAAACAGATCTGCTAAGTTATAAATAAAACAAGCCTTAAGTTTATAACAGTCAGATTTAATTCGCAAATTAAATATATTTTTACGATCGGCTACTTAATTATTTGAATTTTAATTATTTAAAAATTTCCCGATAATTTGTTATTTATTATTGAATAAATAAATCATGCCAAAATTTATCAAATGTAGTTTTGCAATATTGTTAATAACTTTTAGAGTTATTAACAATCGGCGCCCTATCGCCTTGTCTTACAATATCTTAAGTTATTAACAATTGTTGATAAGTATTTTCTTAACATGTTATTGCAGTTCCCTGACGTTACATATGAAAAATCGGGACATAATAACCTGTAATAAGAGTTTTCTTATATTTGATTTTTGTAGTAAAAAAAATTGATAAACCCCGACATATATTTTTTATTTAAAGAGAAGTTGAGTCAAAATAACAGAAATAATCTTTTAGTGGTATTTGGTACTACTTTGATGGCAGTATTGGGTGTATCGAGTATAACTCCGGCATTTCCTGCAATGATGGAAACATTGGATTTATCAGAAACCCAGGTTGGCATGCTTATTACAGTATTTACCTTTCCCGGTATATTTTTAACACCTGTACTTGGGATCGTTTCCGACCGGTTTGGACGAAAGCCTGTATTGATCCCTTCATTACTATTATTTGGGATAGCCGGTGGAATTTGCTTTTTTATTGAGAATTATATTTTTTTATTAATATTTCGTTTTTTTCAAGGAGTTGGGGCTTCATCGCTTGGGGCTTTGGGAACCATACTTGTAGGCGACATTTATTCGGGTAAGCAAAGAACCAGGATAATGGGACTCAATGCCAGTGTGCTTAGCATTGGCACTGCTCTTTATCCTCTTATTGGAGGAGCATTGGCTATTTTTTCATGTGCACACCCGTTTTTATTACCATTACTGGCACTTCCAATTGCTTTTTTTGCCATGAAATATTTGAAAAATCCTGAACCGATTAAAAATAAAACTTTAAAAAATTATTTGAAAAATACCTGGACTGAAATAAAAGACCCCGGTGTATATTTTTTATTTATCGCCATAATGTTAGTATTTATTGTTCTTTACGGTAGCTTTTTAACATATTTCAGCACTATGCTAGGCAGGGTTTTCGATGCATCCTCCTTTGTTATCGGCTTTATTTTTTTCACAGCATCAATTAGTTCCGCTATAGTATCAAGTCAATTAGGTAAACTAAGCCAGAATTTCCGCAAACATAAAATACTAATAACAGGTTTCCTGATGCATTTTTTATCAATGATTATTATATTATTAATCGAAGGATTATGGTTATTTATTATACCTGCAGTAATTTTCGGAATGGGTAACGGGCTATTATTCCCAACTATACATACATTACTTGCCGAAAAATCTTCTTTAGAACTCAGAGGCATATTTATGTCGATAAATGCATCAATGCTTCGAGTTGGACAAACCCTGGGACCCCCGGTTATTGGTATCGCTTTTACATTTGGACACTATCAAGGCGCTTTCGCAACAGGAGGTATTTTGGCTTTGATTGGTGTTCTGATTGGTGTTTTTTTCCTTAATTCTCCAGAAAAAAGTAATTGAACCATTACAATTAAAAAAAAATATTTAATTTTATATACCTTATGTAAAAATTATGCTATAAAATCTAATTTCTAAAATTAAAGTTTTAAAGTAAAATATAAAACTAAATACAGATCATGGAAGAAAAAAATAAAAATAATTCATCTGATTTTGAGAAGAAACATAAAAGCAAATTAATAAAGTTTATCAAACAATATAAAGTTATTTTATCATTTGTACTGATTATAGTTATTTTGTTTGCCTGGTCAATAATAAGAATAAATAGCCTTGAAAGGAGTCATGAGAAACAAACCCAGGAGCTATTATCTGAGTTTAATTCCAAAATTGACAGCCTTGTTATTTCAAACATGGAATATACAACCGAAGTTTTTTCATGGGTTATCAGAAGCGAATTAGTAAGAAAAAATAAAGAAGAAGTTAATCATTTATTTAATAATTTTATTAAAACACCTAATGTTGTTAATATTCAGCTCATTGATAATGAGAGTTATGAAATTTTAATATCAACAGATAAAAAAGATGAGGGTAATATGGTTGACAAGGATGTATATGATGTCAGCAGACCGCATAAAAAAGAATTAGAAGAAGGCATAGAATTTATTAATCCAATAATGGGGCATAACAGGTTGCTTGGAATATTAGTTGTTAAAACCCAATTTGATTAAAGTTGCATTTTAATCCTTATCATCTGTATAATTCTAAAAACAGGTTCTTGTCGGAAGTTTATTGAATTCCGTATTCTTTAATTTTCCTGTAAAGTGTTCTTTCTGATATCCCCAGTTCTTGAGCAGCCTTTTTTCGCTTACCGCTATGTTTTTCCAATGCTTTTAATATCAGGTCTTTTTCTTTTTTTTGCAATGACAGGTTTTCTTCAAGGTATTCAGAATCAGTATTTTCATATTCTCCAATTATTTCGCCTTCATCCTGCTGATGTTCAAACTCATCGTTTGATTGATCATCATCTGATTCTGGGCTGTCGTTATATTCATTATACAATTTTTGAATAAGTTTGGTATTATCTTCAGGCAAAGAATTTTTGAAATTACTGTTTTGAAGGATTTGTACAATGACTTTTTTCATATCAGTTATATCTCTTTTCATTTCAAAAAGAACTTTGTACAAAATCTCTCTTTCATTAAGGCCTTCAGAAGAAGAAGTTATGTCTTTAAGCAAAACCGGCAAATTGGAGCTGGTTTGATAGGGCAGATATTTTTTGAGTGTTTGCTCATTAATTTCCCTGTTGTTTTCAATGACACAAATTTGCTCTGCCAGGTTTTTCAATTGCCTGACATTACCTGACCACCTGTAGTTTAGTAAAATTTTTTCAGCTTCAGGAGTTAATGTAAGTGGCGGCATTTTGTATTTTTCGGAAAAATCGTTAGAAAACTTCTTAAACAGCATTATTATATCCTCTTTTCTTTCTCTTAAAGGCGGAACCCATATAGGCACAGTATTAAGGCGATAGTAAAGGTCTTCTCTAAACTTTCCGGCGGTAACAACTTCCTGCAGGTTAACATTTGTAGCAGCTATTACTCGCACGTCGGTTTTTTGAACTCTCGAAGAACCGACTTTAATGAACTCGCCTGACTCCAGCACACGCAGCAATCTGACCTGGGTGAGTAATGGCAGCTCGGAGACTTCATCAAGAAATATCGTTCCCCCGTTTACTTCTTCGAAATAGCCCTTTCGTGCATCATGAGCACCGGTAAAAGAACCTTTTTCATGACCAAAAAGCTCACTGTCGATTGTCCCTTCAGGAATAGCCCCACAATTAACGGCTATATAAGGATTATGCTTTCTTTTACTAAGATGATGAATAATCTGTGGAAAAGCTTCTTTGCCTGATCCGCTCTCACCCGATATCAAAACAGATATATCAGTAGGTGCCACCTGGCAAGCAATATCAATAGCTCTGTCAAGAAGCTTTGAATTTCCTATAATTCCAAATCGCTGCTTGATTGAAGATATATTCATAAACTAATCTATTATTAAATTTTATTCGTATTATCAAAAATTTTTGGTGCCAAATTACCTAATCACAAAGTTAATTGATTTTTGTTGATAATTTTTGCAAAATCAATACAGTTGCATATCAATTGATTACATAACGATTAAATAACTTCAATGATGTTAAAAAGGATAGCCAATACCGAGGTTGTAGTTAATATCACCTCTTTCTCCGAAAGAAAATGACGGCCATGAAGAAATCCACCTATCACCTGTAGGTTTGGCAGGATCACGCAAACGTGTGGCAGCATCTAAACGAACGACGAAAAACCCAAAATCAAATCTTGCCCCTATACCGGCACCTATAGCTATATCCTCATAAAAAGTACTAAAATTAAAATTCCCTCCCGGAAAATCCGGATTTTCCCTGGCAAACCATACATTTCCACCTTCTGCAAACAATGCACCTTTCCAAAAATCATATATATCAAACCTGTATTCAACATTTGCTTCTAACTTAATATCACCATATCGGTCATAAAACTGTTCTTTCTCTTTCTCTTCCCTGCGATAACTACCAGGCCCCAAAGAATAAATTTCCCATGCCCTCATACTATTTGCCCCTCCGGCATAATAGCTTTTAATAAAGGGTAATACCTCCCTGTTACCATACGGTATACCAGCTCCACCCATTATCCTGAATACCAAAGTATTCTGCTTATCAAATACTCTGTAGTAACGAAAATCCATATCTGTTTTAACAAATTGAGCAAAGGGAATATTGAAAATATTATAACTGCCATTTTCGTTTCTGGGTAAGCCTATAACATCCCCTGCCAAGTAAAGGAGATTACCGGCAGTTTCAATATTTAATATTGAATAAAAAAAATCTTCGTCTTTATCTACCTTTTGAGTGTTATAAATATGCTGATACCTCATACCTGTAACCAAATGATCGCTGAAACTGCTTAATATTAAAGGATTATCTTCAGGGATCCTCTCCCTTAGCAATGAATCATTATAAATTCTGATAGAGCTGATTTCTAAAGGAAAAAGTTTATGCTGTTGTTGCTGAGATGGAGTCCACTCAACTCCATAAGTCAAACTCAGCACATAACGGGTATAATCCGGACGCTGCCTGAAATTAATACCCGACATTAAAGTGGTTTTTGGCCTTTCCAGAGCCGACATTCTTTCTATAGTAAATGGTAATAACAATTTTGGAAAGTCAAGACTTATTTCACTACCAAATTCAAATGTATTAAAAGGTAAGCGCTGAGTTGATTCTGTAGGAGATAAATCACCGGTTAACTCCAAAGCTCCTTTCAACCGGATATTAAAAATTTCAGCCCCCCGAAATACATTTCTGTTCTGAAACAAAATATTACCCCCTACACCAAGATTACCGGCAGTGTTGAATCCCTCTCCGTCTATAGTAAACGAATTTTCCGGTGCAGGTGTAAGCTGTATCCGTGAATTCAAATATCCTAAAGTATCCGAATCAAAATCCTCTTTGCGACTATCATCAAAAACAATATTTGTAAATCTAAATATACGTAATGCCGATAAAAATGAATTGGAGCGATTTACATCCCTGGCACTATAGTAATCCCCGGGTTCAAATTGTATATTATTTATAATAGCAGATGGTTTTATTCTCATAGGTTCATAATGAACAAAATAATAAGTAAGGCTATCGTTTTCATTTTCACTGTGATAATAAACTGTAGTGTCCGGTTTTTCACGATCAGAGCGCATAGCCAGATAATCAGGGAAAATGAAAATGTTGTCAATTTTATACCTTTTATGCCTTTTCTCTACTATAGAATCTCGCCTATCAACCCTGTAAGTCTTTATAGGATTTCTTACCTGTATACTTATATCTACTTTGTGATCATTAACTGTACTATCAACATTAAACTTGATATAATCCCTGGAAAAGTGAAAAAAACCTTCATTGCGTAGATTTTGACTCATTCTGCTGCGTTCTTCCTGTAATACATCTGCATCATAGGCTTCCTCACGCTTTATCAACGAATTAATTGAATCATTTAAAATATGCTCTGCTACACGATTATCCGGAATCAAATATTCAATATCTCTGATTATGTAAGGCCTCCCCCCCTTTAATTTATAAGTTATGTTTGCTCTTTTTCGCCTCTCCCTCAACTCAACATCATAATCAACATAATTGTTAAAATAACCTTTGCGATGCAAATACAACTCAAATTGCCGGGCAGTGCTTTCAGTCAAGGTTTGATCATAAATAACCGGCGGTTCTCCAACAGTATTTTTAAGCCATTTATTAAAGCGGCTTTCATCACGCTGATCAGCAAACTGATAAACATTTAAACGGAAAGGATATAAACCAAGAATCCGCCTGTTAGGGTTTTGCCTTATATAATTACGCAGTTCGCGCTTCTTAACATCAGCATCTTTAACCTTAATTTCATTCCTGTTTACAAGGTATTGATCATCATGCAAATGCCTTGCAGGATTACAACCCAAAAAAATTAAACACAAAAAAGCCAATATATTTATGTACAACCTTATATCCAATGTTTTTTCCTCCTGATCAGTCTAAAATATTCACAAAATTAACCTTTATTGAAATATCATCAAAAAAGAACAATCAATTTTAAATGTTTGCAATTTTACTAATGCTTAATAACAAGCAAACAATTTTTCCAACAGGGCAGAAACTCTAAGCTTGTATTGAACTAAGTGAAATAACTCAAAGACCCGAATTTCCAAACGTTATCCTTCTTGTTTCTTTGCGTTTTTGCAGCCTTTGTGTCTAGATTAATTTTAATCCGACGACTCTATTGATATAGATTAATAAAAGCATTATTGTATTATGTTTCTATTAAACTGTGGAAAAATTATTACGTTTTTTTTATTAAATAAACATTAAAAAACACTATAATGTTATATTACATTTTTAATTTTGCAATAAAAATTTAAAACTTATGACACTTATAAAATCCATTAGTGGTGTTAGGGGGACTATAGGCGGAAAACCCGGGGAAGGGCTTACTCCCATTGACGTTATGAAAGTAACTTGCGGTTATGCAATATGGTTAAAGAAAAAACATGGCAACCGAAAGATAAAAACCATAATAGGACGTGATGCAAGGCCTTCGGGCAATATGGTCAATAAAATAGTAACATCTGCTTTGCAATCAATGGGAATAGATGTTATAGACGGGGATTTATGCTCTACCCCAACTGTTATGTTTGCGGTAAAAGAATCAAAAGCACAAGGTGGAATTATTATTACTGCCAGTCATAATCCAAAAAATTGGAATGCATTAAAGTTATTAAACGAAAAAGGTGAGTTTTTAACAGCAGAAGAGGGTAATGAGGTTTTAGATTATTCCGAATATTCTGATTTCAATTTTTCAAAAGTTGAAAAAATTGGAAAACACATCATAGATGAGTCATTAACCGAAAACCATATCGAAAAGATTTTATCTTTACCAATAGTTGATACAAGCGCTATAAAAAGAGCCAACCTGACAGTTGCTGTTGATGCGGTTAATTCTGTAGGAGGAATCGCAATGCCCCTGCTTTTAGAAGCTTTAGGAGTAAAAAACATAATTGAGGTTAATTGTGAACCTAATGGCCTGTTTGCTCATAATCCTGAGCCTATTCCCGAACATCTTAGTGAGCTTTCTGCTCAGGTTTTACAAAATAAAGCAAATGTTGGATTTGCAGTTGACCCTGATGTTGACAGGCTTCTGATCATATCAGAAGATGGTGAAGCTATAAGTGAAGAATATACACTTGTAGCTGTTGCTGATTATATTTTACAAAATGATGAAAACAGTTCGCCAAATACTGTAAGCAATCTTTCATCAACACAAGCTTTAGCCGACATTACCGAAAAATATGGCGGAAAATATTATTCCTGCCCTGTAGGAGAGGTTAATGTTGTTCAAAAAATGAAAGAAGTAAATGCTGTTATCGGTGGAGAAGGCAATGGAGGTGTAATCTACCCTGAAATGCATTATGGAAGAGATGCTCTCACAGGAACAGCTATTTTCCTAACATATATGGCTAAGTCTGGCAAAAAATGCAGCTCTATAATAAAAACTTTACCAAATTACAGCATTTCCAAGAACAAAATTGAACTTTCTGATAATATTGATATTGATAAAATATTACTTAACATTTCAAAAAGATACAGTAAGAAAAAAATTGATAAACAGGATGGAATAAAAATATTTTTTGATAAAGAATGGGTGCATTTGCGTAAATCCAATACCGAACCGATTATTCGAATATATTCTGAAAGTGATTCAATTGTAAAAGCCGATAATTTGGCCAAGAAACTAATAAACGATATTAGCGAAACCCTGAGAAGCGTGGATGAATAAAAATTCATTTTTTCGATAAAAAATTTAGGCTAAAGATTTTTTGTGGAATTGAAATATCATAAAATTAATAACTTTGTTAATTGCTTAAAGGATAATTATTTATCAACCAACTTTTTTCAACTATGAATAAGGCATATGTATTTCCAGGGCAGGGAGCCCAGTACCCGGGAATGGGAAAAGACCTTTATGACAAAAATTCGCAGGCACGTGAGATGTTTGATAGCGCAAATAGTATTTTAGGCTTCAAAATTACCGATATAATGTTTGATGGCACCGACGAAGACCTTAGGCAAACAAGGGTCACACAACCCGCTATATTTCTTTATTCTACAATACTGGCAACTACAATTGGTAATGATTTTGACCCTTCTATGGTAGCAGGCCATTCACTTGGTGAATTTTCAGCACTTGCGGCAACCAATGCCATATCATTTGAAGACGGCCTGCAGTTAGTATATAAAAGGGCTATGGCAATGCAAAAAGCATGTGATGCAGAGCCTTCAGCAATGGCTGCAATTATTGGCCTTGATGATAAAACCGTCGAAAAAATATGTAACTCAATAAAAGAGGTTGTTGTACCCGCAAATTATAACAGCCCCGGACAAGTCGCTATTTCAGGCTCTGTAGAGGGTGTTGACATTGCCTGTAAAAAATTAAAAGAAGCAGGGGCAAAAAGAGCATTACCGCTAAAAGTTGGAGGAGCATTTCATTCCCCATTAATGGAACCTGCAAGGATTGAGCTTGCAACAGCAATAAATTCAACAAGCTTTGACAAACCCATTTGTACAATATATCAAAATGTAAATGCCAAACCGGTAATGAATCCCAAAACTATTAAAGAAAACCTTATAGCTCAGCTGACAAGCCCGGTATTATGGACTCAAATAATGCAAAATATGATAGCTGATGGAGCACAGAAATTTATCGAAGTTGGACCGGGAAAAGTCTTGCAGGGATTAGTAAAAAAAATCAATAACGAAATTGTGGCTGAAAGTGCTTAATACATATTTATCAGGCTTTTAAATAATCTCACGTTATACCATATCATTTTGAGCTGCTTATAAATACAAGATCAGATTTCATGTCAAAGTGTTAAATTTTTGGTAATATCTGTAACTATAATATCTTTATAATCAATCACAATGCTTCAGATAGTTTTGTTTATCGCCGGATTTATTTTGCTTATTTATGGAGCAAACTATCTGGTTGACGGAGCATCATCAATAGCACGGAAATTTAACATATCTAACTTAGTAATAGGATTAACCATAGTTGCTTTGGGTACTTCATCACCCGAGCTTGTGGTCAACATAGTTGCCAGTATTCAAGGTAATGCCGAAGTTGCAATAGGCAACATCTTAGGCAGTAACGTATCGAATGTTTTTCTAATCCTTGGCATTTCAGCGTTAATATATCCGCTTACTATTAAAAAAAACACCCAGTGGAAAGAAATACCTCTTGCCCTGCTAGCTGCAATAATTCTAGGAACAATAGCAAATGACAAATTAATAGATGGTATACCCGAATCAACAATTCACAGAAGTGATGGTATTATTCTTACAGCATTTTTTATTTTATTCATGTACTACGCTTTTAGTATTGCCAGAAATAATGAAAACTACGAAAATCCTGTAATAAAAAATTTTACAACCCGGAAATCAGTTATTTTTATAATACTTGGAACAGCCGGATTGGTACTGGGAGGAAAATGGGTAGTTGACGGGGCAGTTAAAATAGCTTTTTGGGCAGGTATGCGTGAAGCAACTATTAGTCTGACAATTGTAGCCCTGGGCACTTCACTGCCCGAACTGGCAGCATGCATAGTTGCCGCTTATAAACGCAACACCGGCTTAATTATTGGAAACATAATCGGCTCTAATCTATTCAACATATTATTTGTACTTGGTATAAGTGCCGTAATTAAACCAATCCAATTTGATAAAGCACTGAATTATGACTTAATAGCAGGTATTTTGGCTTTGATTTTATTACTTGTATTCCTGTTTTTCTCAAAAAAGAAAATATTATTAAAATGGCAGGGGGCTGTTTTTGTTTTTTTATATGTAGCTTATATCACTTCACTTGTAATCAAAGATTTATACTAAAATTCAGCTTTATTATCGATCGGCAACTTCACCACTTATCCTTAAAACTTTTTGACCATCGGGATCGTTAGATTGTGTTATCACGGTTCGGCTAATATTATGTGGCCGTGGAGCAAGGCGAAAATGTACTTCGATAACTCCTCTGTCACCGGGGCTAATTGGCTCTTTTGGATAATCTTTTACCCGGGTACCACAACATGCCCTTACATTTGAAATAATAAGTGGTTCATCACCTGTATTTTCAAATTCAATCTCTAAATTGATTTCCTCAAGTTCATCAATATATATAGTGCCAAGATCTATACGATTGCCTTCTTCAGTATACTCAAACTGAGGCCCCTTTGATGCTTTTGCATAACACCTGTCACTCATGCTAAAAACTGTAAATAGGCCTATTAACAGTAAAATTAAAAACAAAAAGTTTTTCTTCATCGGTCTATAATTTTTATAAATAAACAATATAGCAATTGCTATGCCAAAGATATTTTCTTATATAAAAATACACTGTCAAGGCATGTTTTATATTTTATAATTTGGTATGGGAAATTACTAAACCTGACATTATATAAGAAAAAATTCGATCATTATTAATTAATTAATATAAATTACCCTATGCAAAATTAAAAAAATCAATTACTATAAAAAAGGTTTGTTTATTAAAAACGACATCTCTTTAATTTGTTCAAAATTTGATTAAACCCTTATCAAGGGATCCTTTATGATTATCATTCTTTCGTTTAGGAGGCTGTTGGCTTATAAAATCCGCAAAAATATTTATCTTTTATGAACGAAAATTTGATTAGGATTTCATGGGCATAAGATTCCTGTAGCTTTTACATAAAATCATTTTAATTTAAATGATATAACAATTATTGTCTGGTAATAATTTCAAGATTGGTTTCATCGATATTTACACCTTGCCAAGTAAACGAAAAGAAGCATCCAAAAATTTTTATCCGGAAACTATTGTTATATTTATTAATTCAGCCTTACATGTTATTTTGTTTAATTGTTGTGGTTTCCACATGCATGCATTACCCGCATTTACTATCACCGCATGACGAACATATAAGGCATCCTTCCTGGTAGATAACGGTATCCTGTTTACAGTTATTACAAATCCTGCCATGAGCTTTAGTACCGTTAGGGATAAATTTTTTCAAAGCTCTGACAACTCCTTTTTTCCATGTATGCAGGTTATCAGAGTCTAGACTCATATTTTCTATAAGATTAACCACAGCATGTAAAGGCATTCCATGTCGTAAAATGCCTGATATAAGTTTAGCATAATTCCAAAATTCCTTGTTAAAGGAGCGCGACAGCCCTTCTATTGTAACTTTATAACCATCGCAATCAAGAAACTGAAAGTCATATCTTTTTTCTCCTTTTTCAGTCCGGTTTTTTATTACCCAGCCTTTTTCGACGTATGGAGGCAAATAAAAGCCTTCAGCTTTACCCGTAAAAATTTCATAAGGCTTATCATATAGTAATCCTACAACAGCCATCCATTTTTCCGAATTATTATTGAATCGAACCACGCTGGCTTCCATAATTTTCGGCCGTTTAGGTGCAGTAGTTTCTTTAAATTCATCACTATTTTTATCTTTTGTACCTTTTACCAATACTCCACTTCTGGAACCCTCACGATAAACAGTTACCCCTTTACAACCACTCTCCCATGCCGTTTTATAGATATTGCCTATTAAATCTTCCGAAACTTTATTAGGAACATTCACGGTAACACTAATTGAATGGTCAACCCACTTTTGAACTGCTCCCTGCATTTTAACTTTTGCAACCCAATCTATATCATTGGCCGTAGCTTTATAATATGGTGACTTTTTAATTATTTCTTCCAGTGCGTCTTCTTTCATCTTACGCACATGGTCAATATTGTAGCCTTTTACTTTAAGCCACTCTATAAATTTATGATGAAAAACATTGTATTCTTCCCAGTGATCTCCAACTTCATCTACAAAATCAACTTTAACATTTTTTTCGTTAGGATTGACCTTTCGCCTTCGTTTATAGGTAAGCATAAAAACTGGCTCTATACCAGATGTAGTTTGTGTCATCAACGATACGCTGCCTGTTGGTGCAATAGTAAGAAGAGAAATGTTTCTCCTGCCATATTTTGCTATATCATCGAATAGATCAGGGTCAACATTTTTTATACGTTGCAAAAAAGGATTATTAAAATCTCGTTTTGGTTCTATAATTAGAAACGGGCCTCTTTCTTTTGACATATTAACCGATGAACGATAAGCCTCCAGGGCAATGGTTTTATGAATATTAACAGAAAACTTTGTTGCATCATCCGTACCATAGCGCAATCCTAAAGCGGCAAGCATATCTCCTTCTGCTGTAATACCAATGCCGGTTCTTCGCCCTTCTATGCATTTTTGGCGAATTTTTTTCCAAAGATTAATTTCAACCCTTTTTACTTCATATTCTTCAGGGTCAGTTTCAATTTTTTTAATAATGCGATCTATTTTTTCCAGCTCAAGGTCAATGATATCATCCATTATTCGTTGAGCATAAGCAACGTGTTTTTTAAAAAGATCATAGTTAAAAGATGCTTTTTCAGTAAATGGATCATCAACATAACTATAGAGATTTATTGCAAGTAGTCTGCAACTATCATAAGGGCACAGGGGAATTTCTCCACAAGGATTTGTACTCTCGGTATTAAAACCATAATCTGAATAACAATCGGGTAAAGATTCACGAATTATGGTATCCCAGAATAATATACCCGGTTCGGCAGATTGCCAGGCATTATGCACTATTTTTTCCCAAAGCGACCGGGCATTGATCTTTTTTGTATAACCAGGCTCAGTTGAATCAATGGGGTATTGTTGTATAAACTCCTCATTATTGATCACAGCCCTCATAAATTCGTCGGTAATCTTAACACTAATATTTGCCCCTGTAACTTTTCCCTGCTCCAGTTTTGCACCAATAAAATCACCTGCATCCGGATGTTTAACCGATACGCTTAGCATTAAAGCTCCCCGTCTTCCGTCCTGTGCAACTTCCCGAGTCGAGTTAGAATATCTTTCCATAAACGGAACAATGCCGGTAGATGTCAGTGCACTGTTTTTTACAGGACTGCCCTTAGGGCGTATATGCGACAGATCATGACCAACACCACCACGCCTCTTCATTAGCTGCACCTGCTCTTCATCAACCTTCATTATTCCTCCATAAGAATCAGCTTTATCAGGATTGCCTATAACAAAACAATTTGAAAGCGACGCAATTTGAAAAGGATTGCCGATACCTGCCATAGGGCTACCCTGTGGAACAATATATTTAAAATCTTTAAGCAAACCATATATCTCTTCTTCAGAAAGTGGATTAGGATATTTTTTCTCTATCCTGTATATTTCACTTGCAATACGACGATGCATATGATCGGGAGTGAGCTCAAAAATATTGCCGGCCGAATCTTTAAGAGCATATTTATTTAACCAAACACTGGCAGCTAAGTTATCGCCTTGAAAATAATCGGTTGCTGCTTTTAATGCTTCATTATAATCATATATGGTATCAAAATTTGATTTACCCGGTTCGTTCTTCAAATCGGAAGAAATTTCGGAACGCTCCTTTTTTTCTTTAGATTTATTTAAAGAAACAGATTTACGACTGTCAATAACATCATCATATATATTTTTATCTTCAGTCTTAGCTTGTTGTTTTATTATTGCCGGCGTTGTTTTACTATCACTCATCATTGTATTTGATTTAATGATTTTGCAATTAATTAAGTGATCAAGGCTTTAACTTTTAAATCAAAATTCTTAGATCAAATAAGTACTTTGTATTATACTCTTTTAATAACAAAACGTATGTAGAATTAATTTTTGTGTTAGCTAAGATAAAAAAAGAAAGCAAAAAAATTTAGCCTGAAATATTAACAATTAATGAAAGTTATTAACTATTTTGGCTAACTATTTGATTTTATCCATCTTAACTTACATCACCATATTGTATAAGAAAAGCTTTTATAAATTGGTTTAACCCCCCATCCATAACTTCCTGTACATTAGATGTTTCTTGGTTTGTGCGCAGATCTTTCACCATTTTATAGGGATGCATTACGTAATTTCTGATTTGTGATCCCCATTCAATTTTCATTTTTGAATTTTCTATCTGATCAATTTTTTCACGCTTTTTTCTCAATTCTATCTCATAGAGTTGCGACTTAAGCATTTTAAGGGCTTTTTCCCTGTTTTGTGCTTGTGATCTTGTTTCCTGACACTCTATAACCAGATTAGTGGGTTCATGCCTCAGCCTTACAGCTGTTTCTACTTTATTGACATTTTGCCCGCCCGGCCCGCTGGCACGATATGTTTCCCATTTTATATCAGAAGGATTGACATCTATTTCGATATTGTCATCAACGATAGGATATGCATATACACTTGCAAAAGATGTATGCCTTTTCTTGTTAGCATCAAAAGGCGAAATTCTGACCAGCCTGTGAACACCATTTTCACCTTTTAATTTACCATAGGCATATTCGCCATCAAATTGAACAGATGCAGACTTGACTCCTGTCATATCACCTTCCTGAATATCCAGAATAGTAGTATTAAAATTATTCCTTTCACCCCAACGAATATACATACGCATTAACATCTCAGCCCAATCCTGACTTTCCGTTCCACCTGCACCGGAATTAATGTTCAATATGGCATCCAGCTGGTCCTCTTCCTTGCTAAGCATCTTTTTAAATTCAAGCTCCTCTATTATATGCTTAGCACTGTTGTAATGTGTTATCAGATCTTCCTCCGAAGTCTCATCACTTTCAAAAAAATCATAAATAACTTTAAGATCCTCTATTCTTTGACTCGCATCAGAAAATAACCCCGTCCACCTCTTTAGATCACGTATTTCTTTTAATTTATCTTCAGCTTTTTTTGGCTCATCCCAAAATGTAGGATCAGCAGTCTCTTTTTCTTTTTCTTCCAACAAAAGAATTTTATTTTCAATGTCAAAGAAACCTCCTTAAGGCTTCCAACCTTTCATCTAAATTGTCTATATCTTCTTTATATACCATTTATTTGTAGTTTATAACTATTATTTAATATCATTAATAAAACTCCATACAAGTGATGGTTCAAATCCTTTTTGTATACAGTAACGCGCAATTTTATGCTTTTTTATTTCAACATTTGTATCAGCAATTTCATTATTTTTTTTAGAAATAACTTTTTTAAGTATATTTTGATATTCTGATCCATCAACAGACCCTAACCCTTCAGCTATAAGGTCTTCCGGGATGTTTAATTGTTTTAAATGTAATTCTGTCTTAACCTTTCCCCAATGGTTATTAAATAACTTACTTCGCACATAAGTCTCTACAAACCTGCGATCATCAACAAATCCCTCCTCTTTAAGTTTATCTATGATTTGTTTTTGTTTCTCAATGTTGACCCCTGATTCTTTTAGCTTTTGGCTTACTTCAAATGTTGATCTTTCACGATAAGAACAAAAAGATTGTAGCTTTTGATAAAGGTCTTTTTGACATGGAAACTCAGGCATATCCTGATATATTAATAAATAATCAAATTTTATAGTTCGATGAGTTATATAAAACCAAGAGTTGCGTTGATCAATATTAACTGCAAAATAATTATTTTTTTTTGGCTTTAACAATTCATTAAATAAAAATTTTATACCAATTTTAAACTACATAACAATTTGATTAAAGAGGCAGCTCTTTATTTAACAATAGATAAGTCTTAATTTTTTAAGTCATGAGTTTTTAAAGTAATATTACCCTTATCATCAATTCCTTCAATTATAATTTTAATGTTATTCCAATCATAATCCAAAGGAAATTTAAGATTTGCATAACCATTTTTATCGGGAGTTAAATCTGGTTCCCAAAAAATAGTTCTTGGAACTCCTGTTTGATGGTTTTTCTTTATATCTATTTTTGAATGATAAAATTCGCTGGGCTGGGTATAACCTTTTAAGATGTATTTGGCATATGCAGGCCTTCCGGAGTCAGCTCTTTTTGTAACAGCCATTATAGCTCCGTTAGTACCTCGTATTCCGAACATTGAAGTGCTTGTACCGGTATAAACTTCAATTCTGCTAACATCATTGGGATTAATGCTAAAAAAATTATTTCTATAAACGGGAGATCCGTCAATTAGGAATAATGGTTCATTGCTGGTTTCAATACTACTTATTCCGCGCAAGGTTATAACACCTTCCTGAACTCTGAGGCCTCTGACATGCCCTCTCAATACTTGCATTATGTTAGTGTAATTGGCACGTATATCTTCCATATAGATAACCTGATCAGGAGTACCATATTGTGATCGCGATTCCCGCCTGGGTCGAGCCGGCCGTTTAGTTTCCATAAATGTTTTTGGCCTTGAGACCCTTTCCCAGTCTTCTCCCCTGCTAACCACTCTGAGTGGGCGGGTTAAAAAGCTTTTCGAAAAATCCTTCTCATAAAAATATCTTTCTGCTAAATCAATATCTAAAGTACGATGTCTTGCATCTCTATCTACTGAAATTTCGGCAGTAAATAAACCCTCATAATCAAGCTCTTTGAAAGCAAAGTTTCCGTCACTATCAGTTAATGTAGAGTATGTTTCAAGTGGTTTGTCTTGCTTGATTGTAGCTAAACGAACCCTTTGCATGCCGGGTTTCCATTCCGATGCTATAGCTGAAACCTCTCCTCTTATAGTAATACCCTTGCTTTTATCACGTACTATCTCAGGATAGTCTTTTGCCAAAATGTTTTGCAAGTCAAACCGCCTCCAACCATGAGTCATCATGATCAAATCCATTTCATCTTCTGTATTGGGTTCAGAAAAATAGTACCACGGATCCTCTATGTTTTCACCTAAATCACTTGTAAGCAATAAATGTGTAGCTATGTTTTTTACAGGATTATAGTCTAAAGATTCATCAGAGCCAATAACAGAAACAGAGTAATTACCCCGGATGTTTTCTTGTTTAATTGATTCAAAAAATAATTCGGCAGATATCCCTTTTGTATCATCTACCTCTATTTCTTCAAAATTAACTGTTGCCTTATCAATACCATTATCATCTATAAAAACAAGCCTTTCAGCTATAGGAACCAAATTTGAATTAAATAATGTAATATGGCAAACACCGAGAGGTAATTTATCAGTTGATATAGATGTTTTAAATTTACCGTCTTCTATATTAGCTTTTTTTGTAAAATATGGCTTACCTCTGACATGAGCCATTAAATAAACCCCGGAGTCGAAAAGATGTTTTTCAGGATCAATATTTGATTTGATCTTAACATCGACTTTATCATTAACAGCATCAGCTATCAATAAATGGCCAACATTTAATATGTCAGGCAAATCAACATTCTTTTGCTGTCCATCCTCAAATTTAACTTCAGCATAATAATCCTTTCCTTCTTCAGGTGTAAAAGAAAATACTCCCATACCTTTGTGAAGACTCTCAAACTCAAGGATCAAATTATCATCATCATCAAATAAGCGACCCGTAATATCCTGCCCTGCACCCAAAACATTAGCAGCTTTAAATGCCACGCGGTTTTCTAGCCCCTGAACTATATTACCGCCTTCCGGGAAAAAAGCAAATTGCATATCCCCGGTTTTTCTTTCAAGTTGCCTGTTAAATCGACGATTACCAAGAACATCCCAAAATAAGCGAATAAAATTCTCTTCAATCGGATTATGAATAAATATTTCTTTCTCAAAAAACAAATCAGTGTCGAAATTAGTCATCCAATCAGTATAAGCACGAATTTGATAATTGCCTTCAGGTAACGAGTCAGGCAAACTTATTTCAGCCTTAGAAGTTCCATTATCCAAACGTAATAGCTTTATTGAGACCGGCTTTCCATCAATATTAACCAACTCAACAGTTAAATTGGTGCTCACTGTGTCAAAAAGATGCGTGGTTGCATCTACCAAATAAGCTTTCAACCATATGTTCTCTCCCGCAACATATTCATCCTTATCAGTATGCAAATATGCCTTTTGTTGCGAATATTCCGATGTAAACTTCTCCAGATTTTCAGTTGCAGTTAATAAAGGTTGTTTCTTAAAGTCCTGGGATATTAATAACCCCGGTAGCAAAAACATGGAAAAAGTAATTATCTTTAATTTTATATTTAATAACATTTTGGATTTCCTCCCGCATTTAATTAATTAAAAATGTAACCTTGTATTATTCTAGAGTTACAATATTTCTTTAATATTAACGTTGCATGCGCATTGTAAATTATAAATTTATGCGCTTTTATAAATATAAATAAATTGTATATCTTCTTATGTATTGGTAAATATGTTCTAAAAATTATAATATATGTGTTCTTTTAAAACAGGATTTTTGTAACATTAAAAAAATTCTGTAATTCATATAATATTGTTAACTTAAAATATATATGTACACTATAATAAAAAAATGAATATTTATATAACAAATATAGCCATTTTCTTTTGATTTTCAAATTGTTTGTCTGAAAAATATGAAGATCAAAAATCATAAAAAGTAATTATACTTGTTACTTTAACTTCCCTTTAAATTAGCCGGATTAAAATATTGCAGGATATCAGTGGTTTTGATATAAAAATGGCATAACCCTTAAAAAGGATTATGCCATTTTGCGGAGAGAGAGGGATTCGAACCCCCGGAGGCTGTTACACCTCAACGGTTTTCAAGACCGCCGCAATCGACCACTCTGCCATCTCTCCAAGCGCAAAAGTAAAAAATTTTATAATAATGACAAAATGATTTTTATCGAATCCCTTTCCTGTTCTCCGCACATTCTTTGGGACACTTATATAATAAACTGATAATCAGATATAATTCGTTATTTTTGATTGGCCCAATGAGAAAAACAGGAGCTTTTCTTAAAATCTTTTTCTTTTTATAATTTTTTACTTTTTCTCCCGCCAATGCGGGATAAACAAAATCCCGTATGGACGGGACAAGCATCAAGCCCAAACAAAGCTTCCACGCGCTCTTAAAAAATGGCGGAAATACAGGCAAAGTAG
>PUKZ01000146.1 GCA_003550725.1 Bacteroidales bacterium
AGGTTTTTATATAATACACTGTTTTAAAAAGAATTTTATTTTGATTTTTTACTTCGGCACAATTTCTCTTTGATATAAATATTAATATATATAGAATATTGAATTATAATTACAAGCTTGTTTAACGGGATAAATATTATATATCAATAATAAATTTCTTAGATTTACTGAATTTAAAAAAATAGAAATTGATTGTTTGAGCCGGCTACGATGAGTTTTTTTGAATTTGTATTCTGCAAAACTAATAATTAGGTTCTATTATGCTTTTTTATCATAAGATCCATACCCTTTCATAATACCACGGCTGGATTTTGCGATAAAATAAAGTATTTCGTCACGTTCCGGTGTAGCGGGCATTTCTGCTTCAATAAATGCCAGGGCTTGGGATACATTATAGTTTTTCAGGTATAATACTCTGTATATATCTTGTATTTCGTTGATCTTTTGGGCAGGATATCCTCTTCTTCTCATTCCAATTGAGTTAATGCCAACAAATGATAATGGGTCACGTGCAGCTTTTGTGAAAGGAGGTACGTCTTTACGAACCAGGCTGCCGCCTGAAATCATGACATGAGATCCTATGTTGACAAATTGATGAACAGCTGATAATCCACCAATAATGGCAAAATCATCAATTATTATATGGCCTGCCAGGGTAGCGGCATTAGCCAGGATACAATTGTTTTTTATTACGCAGTCATGGGCTATATGAACATATGCCATAAGAAGGCAATTATTTCCCACGATTGTTTTATAAGAAGCTTTAGTTCCCCTGTTAATAGTTACAAACTCTCTTATTATTGTATTATTTCCAATTTCTGTTGTTGTTTCCTCACCTTCAAATTTCAAGTCTTGTGGTATAGCACTTATTACGGCACCGGGAAATATTTTACAGTTTTTGCCTATGCGAGCACCCTCCATAATCGTTACATTTGATCCTATCCATGTGCCATCGCCTATTTCAACGTTTTTGTGTATAGTAACAAATGGATCAATAATAACATTTTTTGCTATTTTAGCTTCCGGGTGAATATATGCTAGAGGTTGATTCATTTATTTACTATAATAGATTATTTTTTTGCAATTTGAGCCATTAATTCGGCTTCTGTTACTATATTATTTCCAACGTAAGCTACTCCATGCATATGGCAAATACCTCTTCTTATAGGTGCCAGCAGGTAGAGTTTGAAAATGAGAGTGTCTCCGGGAACAACTTTTTTCTTAAAGCGCACTTTATCTATTTTCAGAAAGTATGTGTTGTAATTTTCCGGGTCATCTACATTAGATAAACTTAATATACCACCTGTTTGTGCCATGGCTTCTATTTGTAAAACACCAGGCATTATAGGCTCTTTTGGGAAATGACCCTGGAAAAAACTTTCATTCATAGTCACATTCTTTACCCCAACAACATGATCTTTACTCATTTCAATGATTTTGTCAACTAATAAGAAAGGATAACGATGAGGTAGTGTTTTCTTTATATCGTTGATATCATATAAGGCTTTAGCATTTGGATCATAAACAGGTACATCTTTGGTAGCTAATTTGTTTTTGATATATTCTTTTATTTTCCTGGCAAACTCAATATTAGCCGAATGCCCGGGTTTATTGGCTATTATTTGTGCCCTGAATGGTTTACCAACCAGGGTCATGTCACCCAATATGTCAATAATTTTATGTCTTGCCGGCTCGTTGTGATAATACAGATCAAGGTTATTTAATATTCCTTCATCTTTTACTTTTATTTTTGGCTTATTAAACAATGATGCCAATTTGTCAAGGTATGACTGGTCGACATTTTTATTTACAAATACTATGGCATTGCTCAAATCTCCACCTTTTATAAGGTTATTTTCAAGCAAATGCTCTAGTTCATGCAAAAAAACAAAAGTACGTGAGGGAGCAATTTCGTGTTTGAAATCTGATATGTTGTTTAGTGAAGCGTTTTGAGTATTTAATACTTTTGTGTTAAAGTCAATCATACATGAAATACGATAGCGATCACTGGGTAATGCGATTATTTCAGTATTATTGTTTTGGTTAAAAAATCTTATGGGTTCAGTTATATCAATTACCTCTCGCGGAGCATCTTGTTCAACGATACCGGCTTGTTCTAATGCCTCGGCAAAAGGCTTTGAGCTGCCATCAAGAATAGGTATTTCAGGTGAATCCACTTCTATTATAATATTGTCAAGCTCAAATCCTGATACTGCCGCCAGAACATGTTCCACAGTGGCAATACGAATACCATTTTCTTCCAGAGTTGTACTGCGATTTGTATTTACAACATTGTAGACATCAGCACTTATAAAAGCATCATCATTAATGTCTGTTCTTAAAAAGCGAATTCCACTGTTTTCTGTTGATGGTTTAAATTTTAAATTTATATTTTCGCCTGTGTGCAAGCCTATACCTGCTACTGTTACAGGGTTTTTTATTGTTTTTTGATTTTCAACCATGCTTTATTGTAATTTTATGCTTATGAATTATCAAAATTAAAAGACACAAAAGTAAACAAATGTTTAGTTGTAAAAAAAGATCTTTTGGTTTTATATGAAATCCGAGATTGCATTTTTTAAGTTCATGGCAGACGAAATAGCTTGTTGAAATCGTTTTGATTTAAAAACAAATATAAAATTTTTATTTTATATTTATTAATAAAAGAATATAAGGAGGTTAATATTTTATTTGGCTTTTAATCTTTTTATTTCATTTTCAAGTTCATCGATTCGTTTAACAAATTTTTCCAAATTTCGAAAATGTATATATGATTTTTTATAATTGCTTGCATCAATAGCCGGAGATCCCATAATTACATCTTTGCTTTTTATGTGAGAGCCTACACCGGATTTAGCTGCCATTTTTACGTTATCTCCTATATTCAAATGGCCGCTTATTCCAACCTGGCCGCCAAACATGCAGTTTTTACCAATTTTTGTTGAGCCGGCAATACCTACCTGTGCAGCCATAACAGTGTTTTCGTCAATAACCACGTTGTGGCCTATTTGTATCAGGTTATCAAGTTTTACACCCTTTTTTATTATTGTTGATCCCATAGTTGCACGATCAACAGTAGTATTAGAACCTATTTCAACATTGTCTTCGATTATAACGTTTCCTATTTGTGCAATCTTTTTAAAGTTGCTGTCAGTTTGCATGGCAAAACCAAAACCATCTGAGCCTATAACTGCTCCTGAGTGAAGTGTGCAATTTTTACCAATAACGGAATGTTCAAAAATTTTTGCCCCGGGATAGATGATCGTATTGTCTCCTATTTTTACATTATCATCGATATAGGCCTGGGGATTTATTTTAACACCATCACCAATTTCAACATTTTCGCCAATATAAGCAAATTCGCCAATATAAACTTTCTGGCCGATTTTGGCTGATTTAGAAACATGGGCAACTTGAGATATTCCTGTTTTATCGGGCAGGCTTTTCTTATAAATTTCAAGCAATTGTGCCAATGCATTATAAGCATTATCAACACGTATAAGAGTGGTTTGTATTGGTTGTTCGGTTTTAAAATCCTTGTTTACTAAAACAATAGATGCGTTGGTTTTGTATATATAATGTTTATATACCGGATTAGCCAAAAAAGCCAATGAACCCCTGGATGCTTCTTCTATTTTGGAAACCTTGTTAACCTTAATGTCTTCGTCACCCTCAATTGATCCGTTAAGAAAAGCGGCTATTTGTTTTGCAGTAAATTCCATTTATTTTGATCTTTTGTATGAGCTTTTAAAATCGATTGCAATTTACCAATAATTTCTTTTGTAGCAAAAGATTTTTATTAAGCCTTAATTATTGTTATTTAATAATTATTAAATTATAAATTATTTGTCTAAAAGCATTTTTATTGTTTTAGGGTAGCATATATAGTGTTTTTTAACGGGAGTTGACAAAACGCTGATATTTAGCTGGTCGGAGGCTTCAGCTATATCAGTTAGAAGGCCATGCTTGTTGATGATAAAAATATTATCTACATTTATATCATAGGCATGATTTTCTGTAACATCAACATTTACAAGATAATCAACATCATTTTCGCTTATTTTAAGTTTTGACATTGCAATGTCTTTTATGCGTTCAATGTAAGCTTTGCTGAATGGTTCTGTCTGAAGTTCAATTCTGTAAAGATTCCTGTTCAGCAGATTGTTGCATAGTAATGAGAGTATAGGGTCTTCGCTTTTCGACCACTCCTTGAAAGCTGTATAAAAATCAAAATCATCAAGCCTGGCAAAATTATCAAGTAATTTATGGTTAGATTCAAAATCATGCTTGCTGTAACTGTTTTTTAAAAAGGGTGATAAATAGTTTGGCACAATAATTTTATCCCCGTTTAATGCCAGCTCTTTAGCTCTTTTAAGTATGTTTATGAGCAATTTTTCTGCTGAGATAACAGTTTTATGAAGATAACCCTGCCAGTACATAAGCCTGCGTGCAACAATAAATTTTTCAATCGAATAAATTCCTTTTTCTTCTACAACAAGGTTATCATTTGCAACATAAAGCATTTTGATAATTCTGTCGTAAGAGATAACTCCTTCTGATACTCCGGTAAAATAACTGTCGCGATTAAGATAGTCAAGGCGGTCCATGTCAAGTTGCCCGGTAACCATCTGATGAAGAAATTTTTTATGATAGTTGTTTTTGAAAATATCGATGGATAGTTGCAATTCACCGTTAAATTCATTGTTAAGTTTGTTCATAAATATTTCGGAGAGATCTTCATGACCAAGGTTTTCAACAATTGAACGCTCAAGGGCGTGAGAAAAAGGCCCATGGCCGATATCATGCAACAATATGGCTATTATTACACTAAGAGCCTCATCATCGGTAATCTCAAAACCTTTGTAGCGTAATATTTCTATGGCTTGTTCAGTAAGGTGCATAGCTCCAAGGCCATGATGAAAACGTGTATGAAGGGCTCCGGGATAAACCAGGTGGGTTAAACCCAACTGCTTTATTCTGCGCAATCTTTGAAAATATGGATGCTCTATTAAATCAAAAATAATTTCATCCGGAATTTTTATAAAACCGTAAACCGGATCGTTAAAAATCTTGAGCTTATTTGTTTGATTTTTCTTTATTTTCATTCAATTTAGACCTTCCAAACATTAATTTAACCAGAAATCAAATGATTATATATCTTATGTTAGCAGATAAAGTCGTTATTTAAGAATTTTAATAAATAAATTACGAAATTATCACATTTTTTTGTTTTTGAAACTTTGGATAGCGAATTACTTATGGCAATAAATTGTACTGCAAGTAACACATAAGTAAAAACTACATAATATACATAATACAACATAAAAAAACCGCCTCATTGATTTGAGACGGTTTTTTAACTTAGGGTGGAAGATGGGACTTGAACCCACGACCCCCAGAACCACAATCTGGTGCTCTAACCAACTGAGCTACATCCACCATTTTGATGGTGCAAAGATAAAGATTTTTTCAATTGTATAAAACCACATCTGATAATAAACTAATTTTTAAACAAAATTTGCCTTATTAAAACTTTAAAACCAGCAGGGTATATAACATATTAAAATGTTTATTGTCAGATATGAATTTCATTATTTTAATGGGATGTTTATAATATTCTTAATGGCTGTCAGCTAAAAAAATTTGCCAATTATTAATGTTTTTTATATCTATCCCGTCAATAAAGAAGTCATGGTCATTTATTTCGGGTTTTACTGGCCTTACTAATACTGGGAGTCTTTTTTTGCCGAGAAAATTCCATAATTTAACCGGGGCTGCGATAAACCCGCATTTTTTCATTAAATATTTGTCGTCGGCAGAAAGTGCCCATGAGCGTAAGAAGGGTATTGTTTTTTGGTGCATTACTGCTTTTATCATACGTTTTAAAATACCCGGCTCTGCTGTGGCATATTCCCAGATCTTGTATTGAGTATCTGTAAGTTTTTTTATTATCAGATAGCCTTTAAGTATATTATTCTGATAATAGTAAATAAAAGTGTAACTTTCCGTTTCGTAGAAATACCGCCAGTTAAAATAATCTGCATCGCGAATATTAGAAATTTTTTCAGGGTTCCGGCAATGATTTATAAGCGATGATATTTCTGCGGATTTAAGTTTATGAGTTATTTTTATTTTATATGTTTGTTTTTTTATCAAACTATTTTCCTGTTGCCGGACTTTTTTAAAGCCGGTTTTTATAAGAATATAGTTAAGCAAAGATGCTTTAATGCAGAAGCTTTTTATTCCGTTTGTTTCTTTCCATTGTTGCTTAAGGCAGACAGGGGTACTGTATTGGTTTGATGACAAATTGAGTATTAATTTATTTCCGGGATAAAAATTAGCTTTATCTTCAAAAAAAGCTTTGTTTAATCGCGATAGGATGCCTTTTCTTCTGTATTGGGGATGAACAATGGCATCTGCCGGGCTAAAAACTTTTATTTCTTTTGATTTACCGTAAACAAATCGTTGAACAACGAATGCCCGGCAACCAACAACTTTTTGATTGTGGATTGCAATATAAATAAAGGGATCTTGTGTATAAGGGTTTTTTTCATAACGCCACTCGAAAAACTCTTTTTGATCGGGTTGGTCAAGATGAGTCCATAAAAACTTAAGCAGGTCTAAAAGATCCTTTTTATATTCAGTGCTGTATTTAATTATTTCGAATTGATGTTCACTCATATATCAGATGGGTGTTTAACATTTTATACTCCGGTGTTTTTAAATAAACCTCTTTCTTTTAATTAATGCATCTATTATTGTTAATTTGCCGCAAAGATTTAATGTATGTGTGCCAAGCAGGTCATTTTCCCAATTCGGATATATTGACTGTATTTGTTTTTCTTCATATTCATATTCGTTTAATTTAATTATTTCCCTGATTTGCATTCCGTATCCATAATGCTTTGAGCAGTTTTGTGCCGGCCTGAAAATTTGATTTCCAATTGTAAAAATATTACCAGCCGGCCGTGAACATCTTACATCAGATATTATCGGGTTTTGCGGATGTGGTTTCCAGTTGCCTTTTAACAGGTTGTCTGAATAAAAAAGATAAACTTCATCATTAACAGATGTGCCGATATTAGGTTTGAGGCTTGTGAAAAGCCAGTATTTGTCGTTATATTTAAACAAGGTAGTATCAGCTGCTTCGATTTTATCTATCAATATTTCTTCAAGCTCCCATCTCATTGGGAAATCAATACACTTATATAATTCAATTCTATGTTTTTGAATTGTTTCAGGTATCATGTATGTTTGCCCATTTTCCTGGAAAATAAATGGATATGACAAGTGATAGTCTCTTTCAAGAACTACTTTTGAATCGCCATATTTTCCATTATTATCCATTTCTATAACCGAGATCTTCCCTTTTTTTTCTTTATAAACCAATTCTTCAACAAAAATGTAATATTTGTTATTTTTATTAACAACAAAAGGATCTGCCCAAAACCTGTCTTTAGGAGGAATAATTCTTTTAAACCTGTATAATGGTTTAGAAATTTTTTCACTGTTTGTTAAATCATAAAGCAAAATCCATTGTTCAAAGCAGAATATCTTGAAAACTTTTCGCCTTAAATAATTCCTGAAAATTTTAAAAACAGCCTTTAATAACTCCAGGTTTTTGGGTGTAGAGTAAATTCTGTTATAATATAAGAACGGGTCTTTATTATATTTACTTAAATTGCTGAAAAAATCTTTTTCTCCCAGACGGTATAACTCTTCCAGTTTTCTCGGTATTAAAGATCTTGCTTTCCAATAAAAATTGTTTTTATTCCAGTTTATACTATTATTGTTTGTACAGAAAAAAGATTTGCTTATGGTTTGTCCACCACCTAAATCTTCTGTTAATATTTGAAGGGTTATGCCTGACGCATTCCATTGATTAAGCAACTCCCATGCACCGGCAGAATCGCCCCTGATTAGTTTATTATCACCATAATGACATGACCAAATTCCAAATTTTGAACAATTTAATATTTCCCCTATTAATATTCTAAAACCAAACCTTATTAATACATCAACATCATATGTTTTTATTATATTTATATCTTTGCTAAGTATTTTGTCGTTAAACTTTGTTTCTTCTGTACTAACGGTTATTTCAGGGCAGTTAATAAGATCACTTAAGTTTTTTTGTTCAAAAGCATTAGGAACAGGTTTAAATAGTTTATTTTCTAGTTTACAATATAGATAGAATAATATATTGCGTCTTTTGCTATAAATTCTTTTGATTAAAGATTTTTTCTTTGTTGTTGTACTTTGTTTTTTGATCACCAAAGAAATCTCTGAATAATCAGAATGTTTAATTTCCTCAATCATTTCATATGTCCATCGGGGTAAATTATAATCTTCTATAAGCAGACCTATTTTTAATTTTTCTTTATTCATTTGCATAAAATGTATATAAAGTTGTGATAATTAGATTCTTAGTAGCTGACAATCCCGAAAGATCGGTATTATTCGTCACAATTTGATTGAAAAAATCAAAACAAAGTAAACGACTTTTTTATATAGATAAGTTAAAAAGAAAAATTTTTAAATAAATAATAGCAAAAGTTAAACATTCATTAGGCAAAAATCTTTATCAAAGTTCTGTTAAAAACCATAAAACAAAAAATATTTAATGATTTTTCAGGTAAATTTAACGATTTAGGGAAAAATACATGGTTAAATGAATAAATTTGTTTTTTTTTTGGTAAAATATTCTAATATTTGATGAATTATAAGAATGGGATTAAAAAAGATAGTTAGGAATGAAATTGTAAAAAATGTACTAACTCTATTTTCGGGTTCGTCATTGGCTCAATTAATTCCTTTTTTGATATACCCTGTTCTATCAAGGTTATATACTCCTGCCGAATTTGGCACTTTAGCATTGTTTGCCAATTTAATGATGATTTTATCGATATTTGCTACAGCCAAATACGAACAAGCAATTATGCTTCCTGTAAAAAACTCGAGTGCGATTAACATCACCGGTTTTTGTCTTTTACTTATTACAGGTTTCTGGATATTTACCATGTTGGTTTTTTTATTTTTTGGCTGCAATATAGTTTCGCTTTTTGGTGATTCCGGTTTATATCCCTGGATATATCTTTTACCTTTTTCGGTGGCTTTTCATTCGGTATTTCAGGTAATGACTTTAATATTAAACAGGCAGAAGCATTTTCGCTCCATGGCATTAAGCAGGGTGCTTCAAAGCTTAAGCAGTTCGGGTGTTAAGCTTGGTGGAGGATTTTTACAAGTAGGAAGAGGTGGTTTGATAGTAGGTACAACAATAGGTCACTTTTTTTCTGCAGCTTTTTTATTTATAAGGTTCTATATTAATAACAAAAATTGGCTTAGTTTAATTTCATTGAAGAGGATGAGGGAGCAGATCATAAGATATATTTATTTTCCAAAATATGTAATGCTGCATGCTTTAAGCAGTACTGTTTCAGCCGCATTGCCAATAATATTTTTTACACGTTTTTTTTCATCAGAAGAAGCGGGGCTTTATGCGATGGGTTATAGTATAGTATTTATCCCCCTTTCTTTATTCTCTGCTGCTATTGAGCAGGTTCTTTACCAGGATCTTTCAATGAAGTTTAATTCTGAAAAAGAATTAACTCCATTGATGAAAGATACAGCCAAAACAATTATTTTTATTGCTATCATACCATTTCTTCTATTATTTGCTTTTGCTCCCTTTGCGTTTGAATTTTTACTGGGAGGCGATTGGGCGGTTTCGGGAGTATATGTGCGTATCATTTTACCCTGGTTATTTATGGCTTTTTTAACTTCACCATTATCTTTTATACCTAAAATATTCGGCCGACAAAAAAAAGCTATGTTTATAGAATTAATTAGTTTTGTTTTTAGGGTAGCTGCTCTTTCAGCCGGTATTTACTACAATAGTTTGCAAACCGGATTAATCTTATATGTTCTTGTAAGCTTTATTATGGTAAGTTATAGTTTATTTTGGTATTTTCGTTTAGCAAATAATCACGATAAAGAAATAAATTTGTAATAGTTTGAAAGTATTAGTTTTACCATCATGGTATCCACCCGATAAGGGTTCGTTTTTTAGGGAGCAAAGCTTGGCAATTGCCCGGGCAGGTATTGAAATTGATGTTTTATCGCTTCGAATAAAAGGAATCAGGGAAATAACCAAAGAACCCTCATTATTATTAAAAAGAAGAATAGTAAAAAATCATGATAACGGCATTGACGTGTACCGTGCAATTTATTTGAAGTATCCTTTAACAGAAAAATACAATATAGCTCCGTGGGCAAAGAGGGTTTTGTATTTTTTTGAAAGGTACATTGCTGCAAACGGTTTTCCTGATTTAATCCATGTTCATGGTTCATTAAGGGCAGGATATGCTGCATCAATAATTTATGAAAAATATAATATACCATATATTGTTACTGAACATAGCGGAATATTCGTTGAAAATAATCCTGTTGCCCAAAGGCAAATAAAGCCTTTTTATAAAGAGTTTTTACAAAAAGCATTGAAAAATGCATCAAAAGTGATATTGGTCAGCGATAAGCTAAGAAGAGTTATTCTTGATATTGAACCTTCTATTAGCAATCGAATAGTTGTAATACCAAATTTTATAGACACCAATATTTTTACGCCGCTTTCAGTTACATTGCCTGAAAAGCCTTTTATATTTTTAAGTATAGGTCATCTTGAACATTTGAAGGGGATGGATATTTTAATAAATGCATTCAGCATACTAAAAAAAAGGATTACCCATCCGGTAATGTTAAAGATAGGTGCTACGGGCAGCCAGATTTCAAAACTTAAATCTCAGGCATCGAATTTAGGAATAGAGCAAGATGTGGTTTTTTCGGGAAGGAGGTTGTCACGATCTGAAGTAAATACTTATATGCAAAATTCACATGCTTTTGTTTTAGCCAGCAGGTTTGAGGCTTTCGGGGTTGTTCTTGTTGAAGCTATGGCAACAGGCTTGCCCGTCATTTCTACACGGTCTGGTGGGCCTGAAGAAATAATAAATAAAGAAAGCGGTTATCTTGTTGATCTTGAAGATCCTGATGGATTAGCTGAAGCTATGGAGTGTATGATTGTAAATTATCGCCTTTTTGATCGTCGAGCAATACGCGATCAGGCAATAAAGAAATATAGCCGCGAAAGCAATTTATCAAAAATTATTGGTGTTTATGATGAGGTGCTGAGTAAATCAAGGTTGGAGCCCGGAAAAAAATAAATTTAATCTATTTTACCCTCAAACTCCTCTACGTACTTATTTAAATCAGGGTTTTCTTTGTATTGTTCGTCATAAAAAAACATAAGAATTGCTTCCAGATTTTCAGGTGGCCTGTATCCGGGCATGGTACTGATTAAGTAAAGCTCTTCATTAAAAAATGCCTGGGATGGATAGCTCATTTGCCCTTGTAATATAGCAATGGCAAAATTATGTGCCGATCTTTGCTCTCCCGGATTTTCATTTATGTATTTCTCACCCCTAAATTTGATCGGTTCTTCTTGCTCAGCATTAAGCTTAACAGGATAGAATTTCTCATTAAGTATTTGAGTTATAACAGGATTTGAGAAAGTGTTTTCATCCATACGCTTACAATAACCACACCAATCAGTATAAACATCAATGAAAATTTTGCGTGGTTCTTCATCTATTTTTTCAACAGCCTCTTCCATGGTCATCCAATTAATATCTTCGTTCTGAGCACCAAGTAGTTTAGGTATAAAAAGTATTATAAAAAAAGCAATTGCAAAGTTTTTGTATATTATTAAATTCATAAGTTTTGTTTATATTTTTATGTACCTATAATTAATGCAAAAATAAATAAATGTTTGATATCGTGCTAAAATAACAAAAAAATCATCCAATATGTTCACTCAGATAAAAGAAGAAGCCCGAAATTCAATTCAAAACCGGTTTTTATAATAAGTTATAAAAGCTTATGGGGATTGTATTGTGAAAGTCAAAACTTTTTTCAATCAAAATATTATGTTAAAATGAGTATTTGGAATAGAAAGTTAAAAAGCCGTGATTGCCGGTTTGCCTTTTAAAAACCTGTTTATCAGATGCCTGGGCTTTCAGTTTTTAGCCCTATAACTGATATATCATCGGTTTGATCCTGATCCGATTTATATTTAAGCAAATAGTTTTTCAATATATCTTTTTGTTCAGCCAAGGGTTTAGAGTTTATTTCAAAGAGTAATTCTCTGAAAGTATTTAAGCCTAATTTTTGCTTGTTTGGGTTCATTTGATTATAATATCCATCAGAAAACAAATAGCATACAAAAGAATGATTGAGCTCAACATAGTTATTGGTAAATTCAAAGTTTTCATTATTTTTATTTGTTAATAGATAGCTGCCGATTGAGAATTTATCTCCCTTTATATCTGTTAGTTTATTATTTGAAAAAACATACAGCGGGCTTCCGGTTCCGGCAAAAACAAGCTGATCAAATTTTTTTGTAAAACGGCATATAGCTATATCCATTCCATTGTGAGATGTTTCATCAAAACTATTATCATGGTCATTATTGCCAAATATATTTATAGTTTCTATGTGTAAATTAGATAGTATATCAGAAGGGTTTAAGTAACCCGCATCTATGATTATTTTATCTAAAAGCGTTTTAGTAAAAATTGAGGTATAAGTGCCAGGTATGTCATGCCCTTTGCAATCTGAAAGTATAATATAGAAATAATCTTTTGTTTTATAAAACCAGTAAAAATCACCGCCTATCAACTCTATTGGTTTATATAATATAAAGGATTCATCAAAAATTGAACTTAAAAATTCTTTGGGAGGCATCAGAGATTTTTGTATTTGTTTGGCAAAAATTAAGTTTTGCCTCATGGTTTCATTTTGCTTTTCACTTTTTTCGTGAATACCGGAAAGCATTTTACTGTTATCTGCTATAGATTTTTTTTGAGAAAGAAGGATCTCATTCTGTGAACCAATTTCTTTACTGAGTGTATTCAGGTCTTCATATTGCAGTAAAATCTCTTCTCTTTGTTTTGAAATAACTTTATTTTTTTGTTTTAGTTTATCATTTATGCGTTTTTTTTCAAATTTTCTAAAAAAAAGATAACTAATAAGAATAATAATTAATAATATTCCTGAGATGATGCCGGTAAAAGTGGCTCTTAATTGTTGTTCTCTTGTTTTATTAATTTCTTTTTCGGTTTTCAATACCTCTTTCTTATAATAATCAACCGAATCACTATAAAGTTTTGTGTAATAATCAATATACTTATTTCTGGATATCTGATAGAGGCTATCATGAAATTCTAAAAAAAGTTTTCTGTAAAAAAGCGCTGAATCATATTTTTCTTCAGAAGAATAACATTTTGACATGGCTAAATATGCGTCTCTTGCTATTTTAATATTATTGTTTTTCTCAGCTTTATCAATGGCTTGAGAAATATAAAACTTACTCATACTTGTATTAACAGGTAAGGCATTTAATCCTTTGTTTAATAATTGATTGGCTTCATTGCTCAGACTATCGCCTGTAAAATTTGAGTCAGAATAAGCTAATTTATGAAAAGCAATAATGCAAATCAAAAATATTAAAAGCATTTTTGAACATGTCTTATGGTTTTTCATTCTTAATAATATTTTTTAACTGTTTTGCACATATTGGTATTATATATATTTTATGATTACATTTTGATACCAAAAACCGATAAATTTTCTACAGATGTATTATTATTTAATGAGTAGTTTAAAAAATTTTTCAATTCTTTGAACCGGTTTGAATCATTATCTAAATTATTTTCAGTTAATAATTTCAAAACTGATGGTTTTAAGTTTTCCTGATCTTTTATTAGATATTGTAAAGCGTTTCTATTCGGTATTATTAATATATCATCAGAATACATTGACAAAGATGCCTTATATACTTCATTATAATTTTTTTGTTTATGTCCGATAAGCATGGCTTTTCCGTTAGTGACATGAATTACCGGCATGTTTTTACTTGCAAAGGCAGCATGATATGAATACAGATCTATTTTAAGAATACAGATTGATGTTTCTTTTAAAGCTTTTGAAATAAATGCTTTATCTTTATTATCAGTATTAATGTATTCATTTTCGATATCATGTATTAATTTTATGATGCTTACATCATCATTATTTCTTTTGACAAATTTATTCAACAGGTCGTTTAGCAATATGCAAATAAAAGTGCCCGTAATATCGTTATTTTTTGTGTCGGCAATTGCCAGGTAACAATACTTTTTAGTAAGGTGAGTCCAGTAACAACAATTAAATACTTCGTGAAATTGTTTTTGGTAAATAAAAGCATCTTTAAAACACTTATATAGTGGTTTTTCTATTTGAGGTTTCATAGTTTTTTGCAAGCTGCCGGCATATTTAAGACTGCTTTTTATTTTTTTATTCTTTTTTTCCAATGATAAAACAGCTTTTTCAAGATCATTCTTTTTTCTTTTTAAAACATCGCTTTGTTTTAAGATCTCTTTTTCTTGTAATTTTTGTTGTTCATTGTATTGTTTTATCTTATCTTTTTGATAAAGGTCTTCTTTTTTTTGCTCTGAAATAATTCTGTTTTTATCTTCCAGTATATTGTTGTTTTTTGTTTTAACGCGGTTATTATAAATAATTACCCCTGTTAAAACCAGCAAAAAGACTAATAAAACGGCTGATGAAACCAAATAGTAATTTAGTTTCAAAATATTTTTTTTTGTGAGTTCATTTTCTTTTTCAAGCAGGTCAATTTCATATCTTTCTTTATCTACGAGGTATTGTGATCGTAATTCAATAATTTGTTTTTGTTTCTCAATATCAAATAAAGAGTCAGCAACCATAACCAATTTTTTGTGATAATCATATGCTTGTTTATAATTACCCATTTTTTCCAAAACATCAACTAACAAAATATAACAGCTATGTTCAAGAGGAAGAGAACCGACGGATCTGGCCTGACTCAAGCTTTTTAAACATTTTTCTTTGGCCTCTGCATGATTTCCTGTATGATGCAAAATATAAGAGATATTGAATAATATGTTTCCATATTCTGAATAGTTGCCTAAGTCTTTTCTTATTTGAGCAGCTTTATTAAAGTTATTTAGAGCCATATGCGGGTTATCTTCTTGATAATATATGATACCAATATTGTTATAAATAATGGCTCTGCCTTTCAAATTACCTGTATTTTTATAAATGTCATATGACTGTTTGTGATATTGGATTGCCTTGTTCAAATCACCCATTCTTCGGTAGATAATAGCAATATTATTCAAATAATTTGCATTATCTGCCTTATTATCAGTTTTTTCATTTGCCTCAATTGCCATAAAAAAATGTTCAAGGGCTTTTTCATAATCATTTTCAGTGATAAATAAGTGTCCTAAATCGTTGTAAATATATGCGGTTAAATCAAAAAAGTTATGTTTTTTGGCAATACTCAGGGCTTTTCTTAAATGTTTTATAGCTTCATTATTATTTCCTGCACTTACTTGAATACTGCCTATATTTTGTTTAATAGAAGAGATATTATAATAATCCTGTAACTCAATAGCTTTGTTCAGTGCGTGATTTGCATAATAAATTGCTTTATCGGTGTTTTTATTTTTCCAGTAAACTATAAATTTTTTATATATTTCAAGCTTTGTTGAATCATCTTTGGCTTTTTGTAATGCTATATTAAGGCTGTCGGTTGTTGATATTTTCGGTGAAGATTCTAAAAACAGAGGCAGCAAAAATACTTTTAATAGAAGTAAAATAAAAAATCTATAATTAATATTTTGTAAAAGCTTTTCCATGTTTTCAACGGTCAGTTGCTTTAATATAATGCATAAATATGGTATTTAATTCTTTTACGTTTTGTTCGGATTCTTTGAGTTTTTCGTTGAGGGTCTCAATTTTTTCATTTGCCTTCATAAGTTTGCGCTGTGATGCATCTCCTATTTTAGTAATCTTTATGGCATCTGTTAATAATGAATTATATTGCTCAACCATTTCAGATAATCCTTCAAATAACTCCTTTTTTGTTTGAGAACCATTTTTAATCAATTTTTGGTTTTTTTCCAAGACTTCATATTCTTTAACAAACATTTTCTTTATATCTTCTGTCCTGCTTATACCCATTTGCCTATTAATTTATTTAAGATTTAAATATTTATATACTCTACAATAAATAACTCATCACCATTTTCAAACTTATCATCATTATTTTGATGACAATATACTAAATATTTAAAAACTTTATCCCTGATAATTTTTCTGATTTTTCTATTAGGTTTTATATGTCAATCACAAAGATAAGTTACATTATTCTTTAATAAACTCAACAGGCAAGCTTAAGCCAAAAAACAATTCCTTTGAATTTTCAATGCTGTCAAGATCTTCCTCATCCTCATTATATAGCCACCTGATAATCACCTTGTTACCTTTTTTATAATAAGCTTCGATATTTTCAAATATTTCTATTAAGTATTTTGATGAAGATGTGTCATAGTATTTCATTTTTATATAAAACACTATTTCTTTATTGTTTGTCTTAACAAAATCATTAATCCATTTAATAACAGGTTTAAAAAATTTATGTGCATTTTCGGGATAACTTGCCCCGTTGATTTTAAATACACCTTTTTTCTCATCGAAATTTATTTCAGGTGTATATTTGGTTGGTTTAATTATTAGATTTTCCATAACAAAATGGCTTTGGTGATTTTTTATAATAGCTTTTAACTTGTATAGATATTTGGAATTATTAACATTATCAAATTTTGCACTCAAAGGTTTTTCTGACCTTCTTGCAATGTCAATAATGCCGAGTCCGGCTCCTTTTGTGTCTGTGAATTTTTTTGTACGCCTAGTTTTAAGGTAAAATTCTTTTAATTCTTCAGTGTTTAAATTATTCATTGTTTTAATGTGATCCTTCAGCCATATTTTCTGAATTTCAGTAACCTTATTGGAGGTAATAACCTCAAATCCATCAGACGTTTTGACCAGTATTAGCAAACCTTTACCATAAGAATTATTTTGACAATAAAATTTTTCATCCGAGTAATGCATCACATTTTGTGCCATTTCCACAAAAACAGCAAACACCCGGTTAACAATTTGCGGCCTGCTATATAAAATAAGCTCTCCTTTAATAGTTTCGCCAAGTGATACAATTAAATCTTGTGTTATAACACCATTGAAGGCAAAAATTAATTCGTTTTCAGACTCTCCGGTAATAATTTTATTAATATTTAGGGGGTATAGCATTTAACAGTTTAAATATTTATTAATAATAAAGTAATGTAAGTTAGCTGCTGTGTATATAAAAAGCTTGCTTAAAAATAAATACACATAAATTATGTTTTTACTTAAGATATTATACGTTAAATGCAAAAATAAGTTTAATAAAACAAATAAATTAGCTTTTTAAAGAAAAAATTTCTTTTTATGTTATATTTTTTAAACTTTATTTGATAATAGTGGAACAAATCTGAAATACCCACATGATTTTTCATCAAAAGATCCGTCATCTTTTTTTACAATTTGTTTCATGATTTGGGTGTCACCTGTACCAACCGGAATAACCATAATGCCCCCGGCATTGAGTTGCTCTAGTAGTGTTTGGGGTACTTCTGATGCTCCTGCGGTTACTAATATTTTATCGAAAGGTGCATAGGCAGGCAAGCCTTTATAACCATCTCCATAGAATAGTTTTGGAGCATATCCTATTTTCTCCAAAAGCTTTTTTGTTTTCTTGTACAGGGTTCTGTGACGTTCGATAGTATAAACCCGTGCTCCCAGTTCTAACAATATGCAAGCCTGATATCCGCTGCCGGTGCCAATTTCAAGTACTTTATCCTTTGGCTTTACTTCAAGCAACTCGGTTTGAAAAGCAACTGTATATGGCTGGCTTATAGTTTGCCCCGATCCTATTGGAAAAGGCTTATCCTGATATGCAAATGATTCAAAAGATGATTCTAGAAAATAATGTCGTGGTATTTTCTCAATAGCTGCAAGAATATTTTCATCTTCAATGCCTTTGTTGCGGATTTCTTCTACAAGCTTTTTTCTTAATCCTTTATGTTTGTACGAATCGATCATTATTATTTAATCATTTAATACAATATTTTTTCCGAAAACAGAAAAATAACTATTAGGTTGATTGAGGAAAACAGGTTATTTTTTACAATATTACTTATTTAAAATGAATATGTCAAAAGACTTTAATGCCCGGTTAGCTTTAATATTGTTATCGGTATTCAGGTCAGAAATCTTTTCTAATGCCGGACATCACTGTTGAAAAATAAGTTTCATATATTGTTTATTTAATTGTACGAAAATAATAATTATTAAGAGCTAAAAAAATTTTAGTTTTGTAAAAAAATTAACACGTCATTTTTACGGTGCAAAATTAGTTTAACTTTTTTGGTTAATTCTCAAAGTCTGATAAATGTATTTATTATACTTAAATTTGAGTTTTGCAATTTTTTTAAGTTTAAAAAAAGTAAAGGAAACAATTATTTTGTTTTCAATGTTTTGATTTGTTTTTGATATTTTGACAGAAATAGTTTTTTGATAATATTTGGTAATCTTTTTAGTTGTAATAAAAATAAAAATTTGTTATAAAAGTGAAAAAAATTGGTGTATTGGGAGCGGGGCATTTAGGGAAGATTCATATAAAATGCATAAAAGAATCTGAAAAACTACAACTTGTTGGTTTTTATGATCCTGATGAAAGGATTGCATCAGAGGTTGAATCAGCATTTGATATTCGCCGTTTTAGAACTCCCGCAGATTTGATTGAGGTTGCTGATATTGTAGATATAGTGACCCCGACAGTATCGCATTTTGAATTGGCTTCATTGGCTTTGAAGAGTTTTAAACATGTTTTTATAGAAAAGCCACTTACAACCTCATTGCCTGAAGCCAAAAAATTAATGGATCTTGCTAAGGAGGCCGGAGTAAAGGCCCAGGTAGGGCATGTTGAGAGGTTTAACCCGGCTTTTATAGCAGCACAGCCATTTTTAAATAATCCTATGTTTATAGAAGCACACAGGCTTTCAAATTTTAATCCTCGTGGAACCGATGTGCCTGTTATTCTTGATTTAATGATCCATGATATCGACATTATTTTAAGTGTTGTAAATTCAACAATCAAGAAGCTTAGTGCAAGTGGGGTAGCCGTGGTATCAGATACTCCGGATATCGCAAATGCCAGGATTGAATTCAATAATGGCTGCGTAGCCAATTTAACGGCGAGCCGAATTTCAATGAAAAATATGCGAAAATCAAGGTTTTTTCAAAAAGAGAGTTATCTGGCCGTTGATTTTTTAAACAAAGAAACACAGGTTATCAGAATGAAAGATTTTGAAGGAGACCCAAAGCCCCTTGATATGATTCTCGATATGGGCGAAGGAAAACCCAAAAAGCATATTTTGGTCGATAAACCAGAGATTCAACCAATAAACGCTATTAAAACCGAACTGGAAACCTTTCAAAATTCTATTGAAACAAATTCTGAACCATTGGTTACAATACTTGATGGCTACAAATCATTGGAATTGGCATATAAAATTATGGACAAAATTGATTATAATATCCAAACAAGTCTTTAGTCTTTGGATATCAACCTATTTAATATTATGTTTATTTGCCGTTTCAGAACACCTTACTTGCAATTGAAATGCAAACCCTGCTTAATTTATTTTAATGGTTTATAATACTTTGGCCGATAATATATTTTGCCGGTAAAAAATAAAGTGTGATGGATAGAAAATTACAGCAAAAGCAGGTATTAAAATATGTTTTTGCTGATTTTGCAGCAGCATTTTTGGCATGGTTTATTTTTATCAGTTACCTGGGTTTAGATAATAATTTTAGATTTTCTCATCTAAAAGAACAATTTTTGGTTAATGGCAATATTACAATTAGTCTTATTGTTATTCCATTTTTTTGGTTGCTTTTCTATTGGTTAACAGGTTCTTACAGGCAGGTTTTTCGCCGGTCGAGATTAGCTGAGTTTGGGCAAACTTTGTTTATTTCCTTTTTAGGGGTATTAATCATCTTTTTTATTGCAATTTTTGATTTTGATGTTAAAGTCAACAGCCATTATTATAATTCTTTTTTGGTATTTTTTGTTTTTCATGCTTCACTTACATCAGTTTTCAGGTTTATTATAACTTCAATTACCGCTTATAAAATTCATAACCGTATTATTGGTTTCAATACCCTTATCATAGGAAGCCAGCAAAAAGCAATATCTGTTTTTGAAGAAATAGAATCGCAAGAAAGGTCTTCAGGCAACAGGTTTGTAGGATTTGTTAATTTATCCGGCCATGAAAGGTCTTTGCTCGATAAAAAACTTCCCTGTCTTGGTAATTTTAAAGACATCAGGTCAATTGTTGAACGGCATTATATTATAGAGGTTATTGTGGCTATTGAGCCAAAAGATTATGAGCACATAAATGAAATTCTATCCGACCTTTTTGAAACGAATGTTGTTGTTAAAGTAATACCTGAAATGCATGATATAGTGTTGGGATCATGTAAGATGACTTCAATACCTGACGCTCCACTGATACAGATCCGGCAGGGATTAATGCCGGCTTGGCAGCAAACTATAAAAAGGTTAATCGATATCGTTGTTTCGGTTTTTTGTTTGATTGTATTAGCTCCTGTGTTTTTTATCACAGCATTGGCTGTAAAATTATCCTCTGTGGGACCGGTAATTTATTCGCACGAACGTATAGGTTTAAATGGGAAGCCATTTCTTATGCATAAGTTTCGCTCTATGTTTGTTGATGCTGAAAAAAGCGGCCCACAGCTCTCAAGTAAAAACGACCCGCGTATAACACCTTTTGGAAGGTTTATGAGAAAAGTGAGATTAGATGAAATTCCTCAATTTTATAACGTATTAAAAGGCAATATGTCTTTGGTAGGTCCTCGCCCCGAACGTAAATATTATATTGACTTAATTGTTAAAGAGGCACCACAGTATAAATTACTGCAAAAAGTAAAACCCGGGATAACATCGTGGGGGCAGGTAAAATATGGATATGCTGAAAATGTTGAGGAAATGATAGAAAGAATGAAATATGACCTTTATTACCTTGAAAATATGTCGCTTGCAGTAGATTTTAAAATACTGATATATACTGTTTTGATTGTGATTCAGGGAAGAGGCAAATAATAAATAAACCCTGCCGAATAACAGTGATCATATCATTTTATAAGAAAAGACAGCTTCTATAAATTGTTATTTATAATTAAAAAATATTATGATTAGCGCTTATCTTTGAAAAATTTTGTCATTAATTCTCCACATTCTTCTTTTCGAATGCCGGCAACAACTTTTGTTTTATTATGCAATATTTTTTCAGAATAATTTGTATATCCCCGTTTTTCATCATTAGCTCCATAAACAATCTTATGTAGTTGACCCCAGTGTATTGCACCTGCACACATTATGCAAGGTTCTAATGTAACATAAATTGTGCAATCTGTCAAATATTTGCTTCCAAGGTATTGTGAAGCAGATGTAATAGCAAGTATTTCGGCATGAGCTGTGACATCCTGAAGTTTTTCAGTCATATTATAACTTTTTGCTATTATTTGTTCATTGCACACAACAACAGCTCCAACCGGAACTTCGCCTTCATTATAAGCCTGGTGGGCCTGTTTTAAAGCCTCTTTCATAAAAAAATCAACATCAAATCCTGGTCCTTTCATTAAACTATAACTCTAAAATAAACATAATAACTGCCGGGCAAAGCGAAATCCGGATATTCAGAAGTTAACTATGTTCTTGTTTTTAGTTATCCTTTCACTTTGGCCGGCAAGTTAGATTGTTGTTTGGCAAATTAGTATTATTTATTGAATATAACAGTGAGCTACTTATCTTACTGCAATCAAATGTTTGCAAAACAAATTAATGGTTATTCATGGTAGTCTTCTGTATCTTCAAGGGTTTTATGGATAATACCTGCCGGATGCTCAGGTGGGCCGTATATTGTGTATACCTTCAAATCGGTATCACCTACATTCTCAACCTTATGCCAGTAACCTGCAGGAACAAAAATAGCCCAATCATCATAAACAACTTCTTCAAATGTCAGCTCATCTTCGGTTTTTCCCATAATTATACGGGCTTCGCCCTGCTCCAGCCTGAAGAACTGGTCATGGTTGTGATGTACTTCTAAATCAATGATTTCTCCGGGCTTAAGCGACATAAATACCATTTGCATGTACTCGCCCGTCCATACCGCTTCACGGTAATTATCATTTTCAATAGTAGCCTTTTCGATATCTAAAACCCACGGCTTCTTGCCCATATCATTGTTATTTTCGTTTACATACTCTTTTTCTTTTTTATCAGATTCAGGCCGCTCCTGGCAACCTACCAATAAAGAAAAAGACAATAAACTTATAATCGCAAAAAGTATCCCACCCCTGCTAGTTTTGTTAATTAGTTTTTTCATAATAAATTGTTTTTTGGTTAAACAAAAGAATTGTTTTTTAATTTAATAGTTTTAATGAATATTAAAATTATAAAAAATTTTTATTAGAAGATATCAACTCTTTAAAAAAATTAGATTTTTTAGTTAAAAATATCAATTTTTCCTATTCAATTATAAAATTAGCTCAAATGAATTAATTTAGATAAAGATGACAGAATTTTAATATTGGTGGGTTATCTTGTTAATTCACATTATATCATTATCTTTGGCATATGTATTTTTTGATTATTAAATTTTGCTTTACACTCAAAAACTCCTTAGTTAATTAAAGCAGAAAAATTATCTTTGCATTTGATTAAAATTAAACCAAATATCACAAAATATAACATTTTTTTATAGCCAATGGATTTGGAAATTAAGTTGACGGTTTTTGGTTAATATTTTATACCTTTATCTGCTTTTTTAAAAAAATTTTATTTAATATATTATTAACTTGATTCAAATATTGTATAATTATTATGAAACCATATAATACAAACGAAATCAAAAACATTGCTTTAATAGGTAGTGCAAAGACAGGTAAGACTACTCTTGCCGAATCAATATTATTTGAAAGCGGTCTTATAAAACGTCGTGGTAGTATTGAAGATAAAAATACGACATCTGACTACCGCGAGATTGAAATTGAAAGGGAAGCTTCGGTCTTTTCAACTGTTCTTAATGTTGAATACAACGGTTTCAAACTCAACTTTATTGATACACCGGGTATTGATGATTTTATAGGTGAAGTAATTACAGCGCTTAAAGTATGTGATACTGCTATTATGGTTATCAATTCGCAGAATGGCGTTGAAGTGGGTACTGAAATCACATGGCGTTATGTAACCAGGGACGAAAAGCCTGCTGTTTTCATGGTAAATCAATTGGAGCATGAAAAGGCCAATTTTGATGATTCCGTCAACCAGTTAAAGCAACAGTTCGGCAACAAAGTGATAGTAGCACAATACCCTGTAAATGCCGGAATAGGGTTTGACAGCGTTGTTGATGTTTTAAAACTGAAAATGTATAAATTTCCGGTTGACGGAGGTAAGCCTGAAATATCTGATATTCCGGATGATGAAAAGTCAAAAGCAGAAGAGTTGAGGAACGAAATTATCGAAGCTGCTGCCGAAAGTGACGAACAGCTTATGGAAACTTTTTTTGAAAATGGTACTCTTACTGACGATGAGCTCAAAAAGGGAATAAAAATGGGCATCATAAACCGTACTATGTTTCCTGTATTTTGCGGCTCGGCTAAAAATAATCAGGGAACAGGCCGACTACTTGAGTTTATTACCGAGAGTTTACCATCACCTGATAATATGCCTGCCGAAAAAACTGAAAAGGGCGAAGAAATAAAATATGATTCCGGTCAGCCTCCTGTAGTTTTTGTATTTAAAACTGCAATAGAAGCTCACCTTGGAGAAATATCATTTTTTAAGGTATTCCAGGGGCAGGTTAATGAAGCTATGGACCTGGTCAACTCTGATACTGATGCCAAAGAGAGGTTTTCCCAGATATTTGCAGTAGCCGGTAAAAACCGTCAAAAAGTCGAAAAAGTCATGCCCGGTGATTTGGCTGCAACTATTAAACTGAAAAATACCTATACAAATAATACCCTCACTTCAAGTAAGAATCAGGGAGTGAAGATCCAGCCAATACAATTTCCCGAGCCCAAGTTTCGTACGGCGGTAAAAGCTAAAAGTACTGCAGATGACGAAAAGCTCATGACCATTCTTAAAGAGATGAATAGTATTGATCCAACATTAAAGTATGAGCAATCAAAAGAGCTTAAGCAATTAATACTTTCAGGGCAAGGCGAGATGCATCTTAATATTGCAAAATGGATGATTGAAAATATAAATAAAATACCGATAGAATTTTATCCTCCAAAAATTCAATACAGGGAAACTATTACAAAATCGGCTAAATCTACATATCGACACAAAAAACAATCAGGAGGTGCAGGGCAGTTTGGTGAAGTTTATATGATGATCGAACCTCATTATGAAGGCAAGCCCGATCAGACAGAATATTCTATCAGAAACCAGGAAGTCCATGAATTACCATGGGGTGGAAAGCTTGTATTCAACAATTGTATAGTTGGTGGTGCTATTGATTCAAGATTTATGCCTGCAATACTAAAAGGTATAATGGAAAAAATGGAGGAAGGACCACTTACCGGGTCGTATGCCCGGGATATTGTTGTTAGTATATATGATGGCAAAATGCACCCTGTTGATTCTAACGAAGTATCATTTAAGTTGGCAGGACGCAATGCATTTAAAGATGCTTTTAAAAATGCAGGCCCCAAGATACTTGAACCTATTTATGATGTTGAAGTTCTTGTTCCTGAAGAAAAGATGGGAGATGTTATGACCGACTTGCAGGGCAGAAGAGCTGTAATTATGGGAATGGAAAGTGAAGGTGGCTATCAGAAAATTAAAGCTAAAGTGCCATTAGCCGAAATGAACCGTTATTCAACAACATTGTCTTCCATTACAAGTGGAAGAGCTACTTACGGAATGAAATTTGCCGAATACCAGCAAGTACCTATGGATATCCAGGAAAAACTGCTTAAAGCTTACGAAGAAGAACAAAAAGAAGAAGAATAATTATATTTTTTTGAATAAATTAAAAAGCCCGGAATTTTTTACCGATTTCGGGCTGTTGAGTTATTTCACTTTGTTCAATACAAGCTTAGAGTCGCTGTTGGATAAATTGTTTGGTAACCAACAAACAGTTTTAATAACTTTTTATCGAACACTGGTTAGAGTAAATAATAAGGCTTAAGACTAGAAAAAACATTAATTTTGTCTTATGAGCCTGGTAAAATATAGCAAATTAAGCAATTACACTAACAACACTAACAATACTAACAACAATAACAACACTAACACCACTAACAAAGCTAACAAAATATTAAAAAATAATTTCATAGTCTAGAGCCATTATAAGTAGTGGCTTATTATCATAGTATACGTAGTATATGAACCGAATTACTAAATCATTTACATACAGTGAATATGATGATTCTGCTGAATTAACACCTGAAGAGCAGGACATAATTAGAATTTCTTTTAAAGCTGCGCAATTTGCATATGCACCTTATTCAGGTTTTTATGTTGGAGCTGCTGTTTTGCTTGATAATGGCAATGTGATTAAAGGCAACAACCAGGAAAATGCCGCATATCCTTCAGGATTATGTGCAGAGCGTGTTGCTGTTTACTCAGCATCGGCATTATATCCGCAAATTGCCATTAAAGCAATAGCAATAAGTTCATCTTCAAAAGAAATTACCGCCGGAAAATTCGTTACCCCTTGCGGGTCTTGCAGGCAAGCACTTATTGAATACGAAAAAAAACAAAAAAGTCCAATTAAGCTTCTGCTTTCAGGACAAAAAGGCAAAATTATAACCATCAACAGCATATCCGATTTATTGCCATTGCATTTTAATTATGTTAATTTAATTAAATAACTTCTATTTATTATGAAATTTTTATAAATGAAAATAATTATGAAAATATTTTGCATCGTTTTATCAGTTTTGTTTTCAATCAATAGTTTTGCACAGCACAAAAAAGCATACCAGTTATTTGATGTTAAAGGAAATGAGGTTGATTATAATTTAATGCTTGAAAATGCTTTTGAATATGATATTATTCTTTTTGGTGAGATACATAACAACCCGATAAGTCACTGGCTTCGACTTGAGTTGACAAAAGGTATTTTTCAAGAAGCCGCAGATAATTTTGTTCTGGGAGCTGAAATGTTTGAAGCCGATGATCAGCTTATACTTGATGAATATTTTGAAGATCTGATTTCTGAAAGCAATTTTGAGGCCGAAGCCAAATTATGGAACAATTATAAGACCGATTATCGGCCAATTGTTGAATATGCAAAAGAAAATAATATAAATTTTATTGCTACCAATATACCAAGGCGATATGCCGCCATGGTTAATCAAGGTGGTTTTGAAGCCCTGGAAAAACTTACGGATAAATCTTTTGATTATATTGCGCCGCTGCCTATAGATTATAATCCTGAATTACCGGGATACAAAAAAATGCTTGAGATGGCAAGCATGCATCCACATCATAGTGAAAATTTCCCCAAAGCACAAGCAATAAAAGATGCTACAATGGCATATTTTATTTATGAGAATTTTGAAGATGAAAATATTTTTTTACACCTCAACGGTGCATATCATTCTAATAATTACGAAGGGATAGTGTGGTATCTGAAAAATCTTGATGAAGAATTAAATATCATGACTATAAGCACGGTAGAACAGTCAAAAATAAAAACACTTGATGAAAAACATTACGGACTGGCTGACTTCATTATTGCAGTTAGTCAAACAATGACAAAAACATATTAAAAATGGCTAAATTTAACATCTTTAATGTTTTCATAATTTAAACCATGCAGAATGCATTGTTTAATGTTTTATATAATAAAAATTAATTATTACTTTTTGTAATCTTTTCTATTAAACTATTTGTTATAAAATCCAGTTTGTTTTTGTTTGTAGGCTGTTTTGGTATTCCATCGAATAATAATGCAGTATTGATATCTGTTGTCAAATCAATTTCATTTTGCTGCGTATAATAGCTCCATTTTTTATTATTGAATAATTTTGCAAGGTATTCCTGTTCTGGCTGCCCCGGAGTTGGAACTAGCAATGTTTTACTGCCAAAAAACGAAATATCCATTAAAGTGGAGTATCCTGACCTGCATATTATTAGTTTTTCTCCGGCTATTAATTCTGCAAAATGCATACTGTTTGTATGATTGTAAACAGTGCATTTACCAATTTTTGTAATTTCTTTTTTACCCGGCACCCCTCTTAACATAATTGAATTGTATTTAATTTCCTGCAACTGGGAAATAAGTTTGTTTTCAAAAAAAGTTCTTTGAGGTTCCGGACCGGAGATAATACAAAGTATATAATCGTTTGTAAATTTGGTTTTGTCTTTTTGAGTAATAGTAACCCCTTTATTTGAAAACCTGCTTAACAAACCCAAATGAACTGCCTCCGAATGATACTTATAAGCATTATCAGTAAGTTCGCCTGCAAAATTATTCTTCTTGTCTGTATCCGGTATCCACAATGCATTGTAGTTTCTTATTATTCGCCTTATTATAAATCTTAGTGGTTTTTGAATATATGATAATTGAGCCGGGAGCTTAATATTTAATTGGTGAGTAATAAATACCGTGTAAACATTTTTTGACCATAATCCGTAGCGATTATCTGATATAACAATATCAGCCCCGGTAAATCGAATCAGTTTTTTTAATTTATAATGTTCTTTAAATGAATTAATAATAAACCCCGGGGTTTGTATAATCAGATTCAGAAATGTTTTTTTACCGTATCTTATATTTATTCCTTCAAAAAGTATATAATTAGCTTTTTGATCAAATTCTTTTTCAAGCAATGTAATAACTTCTTTTGACCCAGCTATATAAACCATACATTGCTTTTCAAGCAATATGTTTATAACAGGGATGCTTCTTGTAGCATGCCCCAATCCCCAGCTTAGCGGACAAACCAAAACAACTGGTTTTTTTTCTTTTTTATTGCTTTTCAATCTTGTATTATTTAATCTTTTTTTAGGCGAAGTTAATTGTTTTATATTATTTTTTATTTATTGTAGATTCAGCAATTGCTTTTTTATAGAAAAATAGTTTATTTTTGTAGTTAATGAATAACGACTTAAGATATCAATTAGCCATTTGCCTTATTTCAGGTGTAGGCCCAAGAATTGCCAAAAAGCTTATTGCTTATTGTGGTGGTGTTGAAGCTGTTTTTAAGGAAAAAAAGAAAAATCTGCTAAAAATACCAACTGTTGGTGAATATACTGCCAAAGCGGTTAGTGATAAAGAAATTTTTGATATTGTTGACCGCGAGCTTGAATTTATATCAAAATTTAAGATCAACACTCATTTTTATCTTGATTCTAATTACCCGCAACGCTTGAAGCCTCTTGATGACAGCCCTGTGTTATTGTTTACCAAAGGCTCTGTTGATTTAAATCATACCCATGTTATTAGTATTGTTGGTACGCGTAATATTACTCAGTACGGTAAAGATAAATGCAAAGAGTTTGTAAAAGATCTTGCCGATATCAACCCTTTTATTATAAGTGGTTTGGCTTATGGTGTTGATGTCGCTGCCCATAAAGCTGCCCTGAACCATAATTTGTACACTGCTGCTGTGTTGGGTCATGGGCTCGATCGAATATATCCACCACTGCATCGTCAGCTTGCCGAGAAAATTTTACAATCAGGTGTTTTGGTTACCGATTTTATCAGTAATACCAAACCCGACCGTGAAAACTTTCCAAGAAGAAACAGGATAATTGCAGGATTGTCTGATGCCGTTGTGGTAATCGAAGCAGCAGAAAGGGGTGGAGCCCTGATTACTGCCTACTATGCAAATGATTATAACAGGGATGTATTTGCAGTTCCCGGAAAAACTAACGATGAGTATTCAAGAGGTTGTAATCACTTAATAAAAACTCATAAAGCCAACCTGGCAGAATCAGCTAATGATATAAAGTACATAATGAGATGGGAAAAATCCCTTAAAAAAAAACCGGTTCAACAAGTGATGTTTAATAATTTGTCAGACGAACAGCAAGTTATCTTAAATATATTAAAAGAAAATCAACCGGTTAATTTTGCTTACCTAGTAGCACATTCGAAAATGACCTTTTCGAAAGTTACAACAATCCTTTTGGAACTTGAACTCAAATCTGTTGTTAAAAACCTTCCTGGCAATTACTATAAAATTATTGCATAACAAAGATTAACTACTATACTAAAAAATAATTTTACCGTCTTATTCAATTTTTTATTAGTAATTGCGGCATTTTGTTTTATATATAAAGTTTATGGCTCTCGTTACATCATAATAAGCCAAAATATCAGGAATTTTTTGGGTTTTTATTTTTTTGTTAGCATAGAAGCTATTCTGAAAAGTATTTTTTTAGAACTTTTATTAGATTGTCAACATCATTGTGGTTATTAAAAAAGTTAACCGACAATCGAATATTTTGATTTCTTATGGCTGTAAAAACATTATTATCTTTTAAATATGAAGTTATTTTATGATTGTCATGCCCCGGGAAATTGATGCTTATAATTCCTGAACGTTCTTCTTTTTTGATCAAGGGACTTTGAATTTTTACCGGTAGGGTTGAAAGCTTTTCAATAAGGTAGTCGGTAATTTCAAAGATTCTTTCTTGTATATTCATAAATCCGATATTTTCCATATATTCAAAAGCTGTTTTTAGCCCCAGTATAACCTGGTGATTCATTGTACCGAAGTTGTATTGCCTGGCAGAAGTGTATTGTTTGAATTTTTCATTTTTTTGCACAGGTATAAAATCATAATCGGGCGGTAATACTGACAACCATCCTGCCATTGGTGCGGGAAATTGTTTGCGGTAAGCATTGGAGGTGTAAAAAAGACTTCCTGTATGCCCTGCACAGCCCCATTTGTGGAGTGAAGCGGCCATAACATCAATGCACATTGCTTCAACATCGACAGGAAAAACAGGGAAACCTTGTGTGGCATTAACTATAAACAATATATTTTTTGCTCTTGCTTTTTCTCCCAGAGTTTTTATATCTTGCTTAAAGCCGCTGCTGTAATTAACATAAGAAGTAACTATTGCCTTTGTTTTATGATCAACGGCTTTTAATATGTGATCAACCGGGTAACGATTATCAGGATAGGGGTTAACATATTTGATATGTATATTTTGTCCTGCAAAAGGAACATTAGAAGCCGGGAACTCATCACGCATGGTTACAATATTGAAATCTTCATTGAAGTGCTTTTTTAATGAAAGTGCAACCAGTGAAAAAGCTATAGATGTATTGGGTAAAAGAGTCAGATTTTCGCCCTCGGTATTAATTAAATTAGCAAGGTTGCTGAAAAGCTGGTTAATTTTTTCAAAATCCTCTTCCCAGCTTATATCACCATATTGGTTAAGACGATAATACATTTTGCAGACAGTTTCATAAACCGGTGCCGGTATAGGCGACATTCCGGCACTCTGAAAAAAAGCCAGGTTATCGGTTACAGGAAAATCTTTGCGAATTTTTGCCCAGTCAACTTTTTTATACATGTCTTAAACCCTGTTTTGTATGTAAAAAAATAAAATGAATTATTATGTCAAGACTAAAAATAATTAAACTATAATAAGATAAAAAGCAAAAACAAACTAAATAATTAGATATCAGAATCTAAAACACATTTTATGGAAATAAAACTTGTTAATTTAAATAAATCATTTACAAACACTACTTGTCAATTCAAATTCATTCTGCAGCCTTTAGAAGAACTTTTATATCTTTGCTTTAAAACTAGACATTTTCAAACAAAGAAAGTAAAGTTAAAAAATATTTTTTATAAATGAAACTAACAATAATAGCAGCTGTTGCCAATCATAATGTTATAGGTAATGAGAATCGTCTTATTTGGCATATGCCGGCTGATCTCAAACGGTTCAAAAATATAACAATGGGTCATACTTTAATTATGGGTCGCAAAACATTTCAATCTATTGGTAAGCCATTACCGGGCAGAAATACCATTGTTGTTACCAGGCAGGAGGACTTTGATTCACAGGGCTGTTTGAAAGCTTCCTCATTTAATGACGCAATAAATATTGTTAAAGATGAAAAAGAGGTTTTTGTTGCAGGGGGTGCCGAGATATATGAACAGGCAATAAAATCATACTATAGTAGGAAGATGTTTATTACCAGAATATTTGCCGATTTTGAAGGTGATTCATTTTTTCCGGATATAGACAGTGAAAAATGGGAATTGATTGAACGTAATGATTATGAACCTGACGACAAAAATGCTTACCCATATGCATTTTTTGTCTACAAAAGAAAAATCGGTAGGCCAAAAAAGAATCCTTAAATAGTTTTATGTTTTTTGTTTTTGCGGTCGTGCTGCGGGGAACAATACATTATTAAGAATAAGCCTGTAGCCCGGGGAGTTGGGGTAGAGGTCAAGGTCAGTAGGCGGGTCTCCTACAAAATGCCTGTAATCTTCAGGGTCATGGCCACCGTAAAAAGTAAAGGTGCCTTTCCCAAATATTCCATGAATATACCGGGCTTCATCTTTCGATCGGTTTTCGCCTAAAATAGTTACTGTAGGTTTAATATATCTTTTTCTGAAAGCGGTTGTTTGCCCCATAAACCCCCTGATAACTGTTTCATGGTTTTGTGTAAGCATTGTTGGTATAGGGTCCCACTTTGCCGAAAACTCAAACAGGGTGAAGAAATCTGTAGCTTCATTTCTGCCTCTTTTAGGCACATCAATGCTTGATATAGAGTATTCATATAGGTTGGTTTCGATCTGGAAATCCCGAAATGCAAAGGTGTTTGAAAAATCGAGTTTTTCTTGTGCATTTGGATCCATTGGCTCACCATTAAAAACTTCATGAACAATGTCAACATTTTTGCCGGCTAAAGCAACATCTATACTTTCAGGGGCCGAGCACATTGCAAACATATAACCTCCTCCGGCAACAAACTCCTGTATCTTTAATGCTACTGCAAGTTTCAAGTCCGGCACTGTTGAAAATCCCAGTTCATTTGCCAAATTTTCGTTAAGCCTTACGTCTTCCCGGTACCAGTCAGCATTTCTATAAGCAGCATAAAACTTGCCATATTGCCCGGTAAAATCCTCATGATGCAGGTGCAACCAGTCGTACATGGGTAGTACACCCGAAAGTACTTCTTTATCATATATTTCATCATAAGGGATCTCAGCATATGTTAGTGCCAGGGTAACAGCATCATCCCAGGGCAAACTGTTTGGCGGGGTATATACAGCAATACGAGGAACCTGGTGAAGCCTGACTTCCTCTTTATTAACATCAGGGCTACTTATTGAATTTAAAATAGATTCTGCCTGAACATCGGCAATAACCTCGTATGACACTCCTCTTACCTGGCATTCTTCTTCCAGATCAGGGTGATGAGAAAACATAAAACTGCCGCCGCGATAATTCAATAACCAGCTTACTTCTAAATCGTATGTTAAAACATGATAAGCTATTCCATAGGCTTTAAGATGGTTTTGTTGAGATTCGTCCATGGGCACAAGTATTTGTGCACAAAAAGCCAATTGAGTTAATAAGAAAAAAATAAATATTGAAAACAGCTTTTTCATATTTGGCTGATAATTATAAATAGTACAATAATCGTATTTGTTATACATCAAATATAACCAAAATTATTAAATTGGAAAAAACCTTGATATTTAAATAAAGTTAAAAGGGGACACTGCTGTCATCATCCTCATCTTTGTCATCATTCATTTTTGAGGGTAATGTAACAGTTTTAACAGTTGATTCATCAAAAGATTCTGAGGGCTTGAGAGGTTCTATATTGTCAAAATCAGCAGATTCATAATCAGTAAATTTCGCATAATTAGCAATAAATCTCAGTGGTATATTTTCAAGTGCCCCGTTACGGTGTTTTGCTATTATTATTTCGGCCAATCCTTCGGTTGAATTGCCTTCTTCATCTTCCATAAGTTTATAATATTCCGGACGATAGATGAAAATTACCATATCGGCGTCTTGTTCTATAGCACCCGACTCTCTTAGATCAGAAAGTATGGGTCTTTTTGAACCACCCCTGGTTTCTACTGCTCGACTAAGTTGAGAAATAGCAATTATGGGAACATTTAATTCTTTGGCAAGACTTTTTATTGACCGAGAAATGTTACTTATTTCTTGTTCACGGTTACCGCGGTTATCATTACCGGCTGACATAAGCTGTAAATAATCTACAATAATAAGCTGAACATCGTGTCTTGCTTTCAACCTACGGCATTTAGCCCTAAGTTCAAAAATTGACAGGGCAGGAGTATCATCTATAAATAGCGGGGCATCAGTAAGTGTGTTAAGACGTACATTAAGTTGTTCCCATTCATAATCTTTTAAATCGCCCCTTCTCAAAGAATCTGACCTAAGTTGCGTCTCACTTGCAATAAGCCTTGTTACAAGCTGCACCCCGCTCATTTCAAGACTGAATATAGCAACAGGTTTTTTAAAATCAACCGACATATTGCGTGCCATTGTAAGAACAAAAGATGTTTTACCCATCCCGGGGCGGGCGGCTAAAATTATCAGATCAGATTTTTGCCAACCAGCAGTAACACGGTCTATAGCCGTAAACCCACTTGGAATACCACTGATATGACCTTCCTGTGAACGTGCAGTTTCAATTTGCTTTACAGCTTGCTTAACAAGGGAGGGCATATCATCATAACTTCGCCTTAAATTGGTCTCACTGACAGCAAAAAGATTCTTCTCAGCTTTGTCTAAAATATCAAAAACATCCATGGAGTCTTCATAAGAATCTTTTATAATATCTGAAGATATACGAATTAATTCTCGTTGTAAAAATTTCTCAAGAATGATCCTGGCATGATATTCAACATTTGCGCCCGAGGCTACACGGTTTGTTAATTGTGAAATGTAATAGCTACCACCTGCTAAATCAAGATTCCCGCGTTTCTGGAGCTCTTGTGTTACGGTTAATATATCAACGGGATTCGATTCGGAGAATAAATCATAAATCGTACTGAATATTTTTTGGTGAGCTTCTTTATAAAAAACTTCGGGTTTAAGTATATCAATAACACTGGTTAATGCATCTTGCTCAAGCATGATAGCTCCCAATACAACCTCCTCCAAATCTGCTGCTTGCGGAGGCACGCGGCCATGATCAAGGTAATCTATTGCCTGCAAGCTTTTTCGCTTCCTTTCTAAGCCGGGTTGCTTTGTTTTTTTTTCTCCAGGTTCCATAGTTCAAAATTAAAAATTTGATTGAGCAATACATCAAAAATATCCAAATTTTTTTATCAACAATCTTAAACATGCTGTTGTACAAGCAAAGTGTATAAAATATTGATATCCCGGCTTTTAAAAGTATAATGCTTGATAACAGTATGTTATACTAAGCATTAAAGTATCATAACATTAATTCTTAACCGGACAATAGTGATGAGAATTCAATAATACAAAGAACAAGGATAAAACGATATATGAATAGTACTTAAATTATGACAGTAAAAAATAAAACTAGACAACAAATGACATTTAGACTTGTTTTCATAACATTTTTTTTTAAATATCCAAATTTTATTATTAAAAAAATCATTCTATAATATTTATCATTTTGATTATAT
>PUKZ01000034.1 GCA_003550725.1 Bacteroidales bacterium
CAAATATATATGAAGTTGCTTTTAACGTTGAAGGTCAAAACGGCGAATTAACTGCTTATGTTCAAGACAAAGAAATAAATTCAGCAGACTTGATAGAAGAAGGAAGGGATATAATTTTTATCGCAATTCCTGATGATGGTTACAAAGTCTATGAATGGACTGTCAATGACAATGCTATTGCTGATTACGAAGAAGAGGAACTAATGATCGAAGGCCTGGATAGTAACCTGCATGTTACTGTTGAGTTTAAAAAAACCACAGGAATACAAGACATTGCTTTAGCTGATATATCAATATTCCCTAATCCTGCACGAGATAAATTTTATGTTGAATCAGACAAAAAAATTATACATATCAGATTAATCGATATCAGCGGACAGGTAATAAAAAATATTGCCGTTGATGATTTTCGAACAGAGTTAAACGTAGGCAATATTAATAACGGATCATACTTTATACAAATATATACCAATGAAAGTATAATTAATAAACGTGTTCAAATAATACGTTAATGCAACAGCCGGGTGTTAATTGTACAATAAACATCAATATAGCAATTATTCCGGTTATCTTTATTAGTAAAAATTTAAATCATTCTATTTCAATCAAACACAAATAAAAAAATATATGTAGGTTTGCCAAAAAATTCAGATATAATGTCACAGAAAAAAAAGCTCTTTTTATTAGATGCGATGGCCTTAATTTACAGGGCTTATTTTGCTTTCAGCCGGAATCCCAGGATCAATTCACAGGGTATGAACACCTCTGCAATATTTGGTTTTGGAAATGCTTTGTTGGATATACTGAAAAACGAAAAACCAACTCATATAGGAGTTGCTTTTGACAGCGATGAGCCTACCCAGCGCCATACCGACTTTGCAGAATACAAATCCAACAGGGAAGATATGCCGGAAGATATTGCCGCTTCATTGCCATATATTGTTAAAATGATTGAAGGGTTTAATATACCTGTACTCATGGCTGATGGTTATGAAGCTGATGACATAATAGGCACATTAGCAAAAAAAGCGGAACAAAAAGGCTTCAAAGTATATATGATGACCCCTGATAAGGATTTTGGCCAGTTAGTCTCGGAAAACATATTTATTTATAAACCTTCGCGCTCAGGTTCCGGTGCAGAAAAGATAGGGCCGGAAGAGATATGTGAAAAATATAATATAAAAAAACCTGCACAACTCATTGATATTCTTGGACTATGGGGTGATACGTCGGATAATATTCCTGGGATAAAAGGTATTGGAGAGGTCACAGCCAAAAAACTTATTACTGAGTACGAGTCTTTAGAAAACCTTTTAGAAAATTCTTCAAAAATTAAAAATCCCAAACTACGTCAAAAGGTTGAAGAGGGAAAAGAACAGGCAATTGTTTCCAAAAAGCTTGCTACTATTTTACTTGATGCCCCATTTGAAATTGATGAAGAACTTCTAAAAACAAAAAAACCCGACCTGGAAAAACTTGAACCACTATTTAATGAGCTGGAATTTCGTAATTACCATAAAAGAGTCATAGAATTACAAAAAGACCAACCAAATGGTAAAACAACGGAAGATATAACACCATCGGCTCAAATGTCACTTTTTAATAAAGGTTATACAAAAGAAGAGCAAGCACAAATACTTGAAGATCAGTATGAAAAAGTAAAATCAGAAAATAAATATTACACTACAACTGACAATAAAAGCATAGATGACCTTATCAAAAAAATAAAACACTCTAAATCTTTTTGTTTTGATACGGAAACCACAGGATTAGCCATTTTCGACAATGAGCTTGTAGGTATTGCTTTTTGCATGAAACCTAAAGAAGCTTATTATGTGCCTTTTCCTGAAGATCGTAACGAAGCAAACAAGCTGGCAAAAAAATTCAAAAGTGTCTTTGAAGATACTAATATTGAAAAAATAGGTCAGAATTTAAAATTCGATACCGGTGTTTTAAAGAACTATGATATAGAAGTAAGGGGTCAATTATTTGATACGATGCTTGCGCATTATTTATTGAATCCAGACATGCGCCACAATCTTAATACTCTTTCCGAAGCTTACCTGGATTATAAACCACTTAACATTGAAAGCCTTATAGGCAAGAAAGGCAAAAACCAGGAAAGCATGAGAAGTGTTGCATTAGATAAGCAAACCATATATGCATGCGAAGATGCTGACATTACGCTAAGATTGAAAAAAGTATTTGAACCCTTACTTGAAAAAGATGACATGATTGATCTTTTTTATAGTCTGGAAATACCATTAATCCCAGTTTTATCTGAAATGGAGATTGAGGGTGTAAAAATTGATAAAGAAGCTCTTGCTAACTTCTCTAAAAAACTGGAAAATGAAATTGCAGTTGTTGAAAAAGAAATTTTCAAACTTGCAGGAACCGAGTTTAATATTGGATCGCCAAAACAACTTGGTGAGGTGTTATTTAACAAACTTAAAATAGTTGATAAGCCGAAAAAAACTAAAACCAAACAATTTAGTACCAGTGAAGACATATTGTCAAAACTGGTAAATAAGCACGAAATTGTAAAACATATTCTTGATTACAGGTCACTAACCAAGCTTAAATCAACTTATGTTGACGCTCTTCCCAAGCTTATTAATGAAAAAAGCGGACGTATTCACACATCATATAACCAGACAGTTGCTGCCACAGGCAGGTTAACTTCAAATAATCCAAACCTGCAAAATATTCCGATACGCACCGAACAAGGCAGAGAAATCCGTAAAGCATTTGTGGCACGTGACAAAAACTACTTATTACTTTCTGCTGATTATTCACAGATTGAATTACGCATAATAGCTTCAATTAGTGGAGATAAAGCCATGATTGAAGATTTTGAAAAGGGTTTTGATATTCATGCAGCCACAGCAGCCAGGGTTTTTGGAGTAAAAATGAATGATGTCACAAAAGAGATGCGTAGAAGAGCTAAAACAGTAAATTTTGGCATTGTATATGGCATTTCGGCATTCGGACTATCGGAAAGATTAAATATTCAGAGACAAAAAGCTGAAGAAATAATAAATCAATATTTTAAACAATATCCCGGCATCAAAAACTACATGGATGATAAGATAGCATTTGCCAAGAAGCATCAATATGTAAAAACTTTAATGGGAAGACGCAGATACATAAAAGATATCAACAGCACCAACAGTGTTGTTAGAGGCTATGGTGAACGTAATGCTATTAATGCACCTATTCAGGGCTCAGCTGCAGATATGATAAAACAAGCTATGATTGATATTTTTAACGACATTAAAAGTAAAGAATTAAAAAGCAAAATGATTCTTCAGGTACACGATGAATTGATTTTTGATGTTTATAAGCCTGAATTGGATGATATTAAAAATATTGTTTTAAAGCATATGCAAAATGCTTTAAAACTTTCGGTACCGGTAGAAGTTGATATAAACACAGGAGAAAACTGGTTGGAAGCTCATTAATTCCATTAGTAATAAGTCATTAAAGGATATTATTATATATTGCTTCTGATTTGATTTATTTTTTAAAAAATAATCAAGCAAGCAATAACCAAAAACAGAAAACCTGTTTACGACCTGAAAATCAACAACGGCATAGTACTTCGCACCAATAGTTGTTTTGTTATATCAGGATTAAACAATCTGTATATAAGGCTGCGTTTTCTGTTGCTTATAGCAACGAGATCAATATTATGTTTTTCGGCAAAATCCTCTATTTCTTTAAATATATCATGTCCTTCAAGAAATTGGCATTCTATCTTGGTACCTTTTTTAATTTTTTTAAAATAATCCTTCAATGCACTCATTTTTGCTTCTTCCAGTTCTTTATTCTTTTCTTTAGCGATATGAATGCAGTGAATTTTGACATTAAAAGGAGACAAAATATTCATAAGGCGCCTAATGGCAACAAAATCAGAATCATCAAACTCTGTGGCATAAATAACATTTCTGACTTTAGTGTCAGTTGTAAATTCAGATTTTTCGGGTATTGCAAGTACAGGCACCCGGGTTTTGTCGCAAATACGGTAAACTACACTTCCAATAATTTCTGTCTGTTTTTCACCCTTACCTTTTGCTCCAAGAATAATAATGCCGGGTTTATATTTCTGAGCCATAGAAGCAACCTCATCTTCAATAATTCCTTCTCGTAACGAATAGCTTATTTTAACTTCTTTCATTCCTTTCTTATTGGCAGTATCACGGATCTCTTCAACAAAATCAACCAATTTCTTTTTTGCATTTTCTTCCATCTCTCTAAGATTGATATCCATGTCTACCTGCACGCTATATGCATCTGTAATAGGCACCAAATCAATAATAGGGGCATAATACACATGAAATATTTTTAAATCGGCCTTCAATTTATATGCTAAATCAAGGGCATATAGGCATGCATTCTTGGAATAATTTGAAAAATCAACCGGAACCAATATTCTGCGAACATCTTTTATATCTTTCATTTCAGCTTTTTCCTGCTCAGCTTTCCAGTTATGTATAAGTTGTAAAGCTTTTTGAACATCCTGTTCTCTTATCTGAACCCTCACCCCTTCAGAAACTGCACCCTGAAGTAAGTTCACATCTTTTAGAAAACATTTTATACCGGCATCTTCCAGGCGTGCTTTTAAAACCTCCGCTGCAGTATAATGATCTGTAGCAATAGTAATTAGTCGATCGTCCATAATAAACTATGTTTTATTTATGTTCTTTTTTGGTTTAAATATACAAAAAAACTTAATTAATTACAATTATTGATTAGACTATTATTAAAATAATATAATGGCAATTGATTATAAATTTAGTAATTTAAAAATCAGGTAGTCAAGTTAATCCGATAATATTATTTTTTTTGCTTTTTCAATAATTGGGTCTATTCCATATTTAAAAGCTTCTTCCTCGTCAATATCAATTTGATAATCAGGCGGAATACCGCTTTCAATACTATTTCTACCGGGATCTAAAAACCGTGAACTGCTAACCCGAAGTTGCCATCCGTTAGGCAAGTCATAAAATGCAGGCAAGCCTCCTCCTCCACCGGTAGTATCACCAACCAATGTAACATTTTCCAACACATTCATATATTGAGCAAAATATGTTGTTGCGCTATAGCTTTTGCGGTTTGTAAGCACAACAATGTCGCCGGTAAACCTGGGGCCGGCAAAGGGGCTTATAAATACTTTATTTTCTCTAAATGCCTCGTGATCAGGGCCGTATTTGATCAAATTATAGCCTACAAAGTAACGGTAATTTGTAAAACGGCTGGCCATCCTGCGTGCATTCTCAGTACTGCCCCCACCATTATTTCTTACATCTATTATTAACCCTTCCTTATTTTTTAAATTTGCAATCAGGAGATTCATATCACCATCACTGATTGTATTGCCAAAGCTTTGATAATAAACATATATAATATCACCCATATTCAAAAACTGGAAGGGTCCTAAATAACGCTGGTTATCTTTAAAATAATGTCTTTCAATTATTGAATAATAAAAGTTTTCCGGACTATCCAAATACCACTTCCAATACCTGGAGCGATCAAAAGAGCTGACAAGATTAACATGACCGTCTTTAAGCTCATATAGCATATCGGCACAAACATCAAACAATTCTATACTAGTCATTCCTTCATAAATTTTCGGCCTGTATCTTTCATAAACCTCATCCCAGTCAACATCTTTCTCCTCAAAAAAAGAATAATGAGTATCGGCAAATGTCCATATTTCCTCAAATATGGTTTCAGGATCAGCGGGCTTATCAGGCTCCATGAATAGCTTTTCGCAGGAATAACTAAAAAACAAACTAATAATTATCAAAATATTAGTTGTTTTTATATAACAATTTTTTAAGTAACACATACAGTTTTTATCTTTTTTATTTTTGGTATTCAAAAAACATAAATTCGTCAATTAACTCTGAAATACAATTCAAGAACCAGTTGATGTACAGCGTTATTAACGTTAAGGTCATGATTTCCCCTCATTGAATAATAATCCCATATATATCCTATTCTAAACCAGTTTGGGTTTGCGGCATCACCGATTGATTCGTTAAAAAACACGCCTGTTGAAAAATGTCCGAAATTCGATGGAGTCAATATATGATTTTCATAACCCTGAATTGCAATACCACCATCAACACCTAAATGGTATATTACACCATATTCAGGAATTCGTAAACCATATCCTATAAGCGTTGCCGACAAGGAAAAATCCATATTCCATTCTCTCAGTAAATGAAAACTTGTTGATAAATCGGCTTGCGGCCTCACTTCTCCAATAATGTCAGCAAACAAAAATGAATTTCCCAGCCTCGGTGCAATACGCATATCAGTAAAAATATTAGCCTGAAGTCCTGCATGAATATCAAAAACACCCAGGAAATCCATGTTTCTAAGATGTATATACCTTAACCCTAAAGAAGGATTATATACCTGGGTAGCCCCATGTAAGGGTTTTGAATAATTAAACTGTGCCCTTATAAAACTCCATTCAGCAATATAATCTTCTCTATTTACACGTCTGCCAAAATTTAATATGCCCCCGTAGCCTGTATAATGCAAATTAGACATTTTTTGGTCTAATATTCTGTTTGTTGTAAAGCCCTGATCTATTTTAAAATAGACATTATGCAGTGGTTCTTTATCATCGTCATTATTCTTATGTTGGTTTTCAGCCCAACTATCCGATATATTTAAAGTAATAATAACAAGCAGATTGATAAGCAGTAATACTATTTTTCGCATTTACCGGTAATGTGTTAAGTTATACATGTACTCAGTAGTGTCCGATAAAAATTAATCTTGCCACCAAGCATAAACTGAGCTTGTCGAATTGACACAAAAACACAAAGAGTAAAAAAACTAATATCTAACAGGGTTAAAGTCTAAATAGCTATATTTTAAATTAATTTTTTGATACTACTTTTGCAATTACTGTTATTAATTGAAAACAAACAATTTTAATAATTTTTATCGGACACCTCTGATTAGTTGCCAAAAAATCAATAGTAATTGGCTAAAACAGAAATATTTACTATATTTGGAACAACAAAAAATATCGATATGGAACAAAAGAAAAACAAAACTTTTTTCTGGGTTATAGCAACACTTATAATTGTTTTTGCAGCTATTTTTGCTATTCAAAATTACGCTGATACTGAAATTAACTTTCTTTTTTTTGAAGTTAAGGGTCCCCTATTTTGGGTAATTCTGATTATTTTTTTTCTTGGTTTCTTTTTGGGCAGAATCTTTCATTTGCTGCGCAAAAAGAAAAAGCTGGAGAAAGAAAAAACTACTTAACTGCTATGCAGCTAATTTCAACGTCAGCTCCCAATGGTAATCCGGCAACTGCTATTGTTTCGCGTGCAGGGAAATTGTCGTCAAAATAGCTTCCGTAAACTTCATTAATTTGCGGAAAATTCTTCATATCAGAGATAAATATGCTGCACTTAACCACATGTGAAAACTCCATTTCAGCTTTGTTAAGTATGGCTTTTATATTTTCCATCACCAGCTTTGTTTGGTGTTTTACGTCTTTTTTTTCCAATTTGCCGGTTTCCGGATTTATTGGAAGTTGTCCTGAAACATACAACGTGCTGCCGGTCATTATCGACTGATTATAAGGCCCTATAGGTGCCGGCGCTTTATCTGTATTTACAGCTTGTTTCATAATTATTATTTTTTGTAATTAATACTTTAGTTTAATTATAAATCTTAATTTTATTACAAATTTAATTCAAACAACAATCAATGCAAATAATTATTATTGATAATTACGATTCGTTTACTTATAATCTTTACCATTTAATAGAAGCCGAATTAAATCCTGGTGATACTGTTTCGGTTAAACGCAATGACGAAATAGGAGTTAGTGAATTAAATGAATATGATAAGATTATTTTATCGCCCGGACCGGGTTTGCCAAGCGAAGCAGGAATTGTTTGCGAAACCGTTTTGACCTATGCCAACAAAAAAAGCATACTAGGTGTTTGTCTTGGACATCAGGCAATAGGCGAAGTTTTTGGCGCCAGCCTGTATAATCTCAAAAAAGTAATGCATGGTAAACAAATCGATACACATGTTATTGATCCGAATGATTATTTGTTCAAAAATATTCCGGCTAAATTTCCATCAGGAAGATATCATTCATGGGTAATAAAAAAAGACACATTGCCTGAATGTTTTTCTATAACTGCAGTTGACGAAGAAGGAAATATCATGGCAATCAGCCATAAAATATATGATCTAAAAGGTGTCCAATTTCATCCCGAATCAATTATGACAACATGGGGAAGAGTTTTACTAAAAAACTGGCTATACAGCTAATGTAAACCCGTTTAATTATTGTTAATGATTAGCTAAGTTAGTTATTTATAAATCACTTTACCTTACTCATTCCCCTCGTTATAGTTCTGTCCTCAGGATTCACTCCTGATAATAAACTCTTTTAACTCTTGCCGATACATTGGTCAATATCTCATAAGGTATGGTATCTAGTGTTTTAGCCAAATCACTTATAGTATTTTTTTCACCAAAGATTGTTACCTCATCACCTTCTTTAACATCAATTCCGGTAATGTCAATCATACACATATCCATACAAATATTCCCTATTATAGGAACCTTTATACCCTTAACTATTAAACTGCCCTTACCGTTGCCCAGTTTACGATTTAAACCGTCTGCATATCCTACCGGAACAATACCGATAGTGGTTTTTTGGTTTACTTTACCTTTTAAGCTATAACCTACAGCATCTCCTTTATCGACGGTCCTTATTTGCGATATTACTGATTTAAAGGTACTGACATTTTTAAGAATAGGTTGTACTTTAGTATCAGCAGTTATTCCATAAAGTCCGATACCAAGCCTAACCATATCCATATGAGCTTCAGGGAATCTTGTAATAGCAGCAGAATTACAGATATGCCTTAAAAACTTATATCCAAGAATTTTTTCTATCTTATCACAAATGGTTGTAAACAAGTATAATTGTTTTTTTGTAAAAAAGTCAAAAAAATGTTCATCACTTGCAGCAAAATGTGAAAATACTGATTGTACCATTACTGACTTATTGTCTCTCAATTTTTCAGCTAAAACATAAACATCTTTAGGATCAAAGCCAAGCCTGTGCATTCCTGTATCAATCTTCACATGTATTTTGAGTGGATTTTGCTCAGAAATAAAATTGCTCTGTTTACAACCTTCCAATATATTATTCAAAAGCCTGAAGTTATAAATTTCGGGTTCGAGGTTATATTTAAACAAACCTTCAAAACTTTGAGCTTCGGGATTCATGACCATAACAGGTGTACTAATTCCTGCCTTTCTAAGTTCTTTTCCCTCATCACCGTATGCAACTGCAAGGTAATCAGCATTGTGATATTGCAGCATACTAGCTGTTTCGTAACTACCACTGCCATATCCAAAAGCCTTTACCATAATCATAATTTTTACATCAGGTTTTAAAAATGACTTATACACATTCATATTGTGTACAATTGAATCGAGATTGATCTCAAGAATAGTTTGATGATCTTTTAACTGGAGTGTATTTATGATTTTTTCAAACCCAAATACGCGTGCGCCCTTCACCAATATAGCCTGATTTTGGAATGTTTTAAAGTCATGGTTTTCTAAAAAATCATCTGTATTATTATAAAAACATTTATTAATTTTAAAAAGATCTGATTGTGCTGATATTCTTGGACCAATACCAATAAGTTGTCCTGTATCCTTCTCCTTAAGAAGGTTTGCAACCTCACCATATAAAATATTGTCATCCTTGCCGGTTTGTAATATATCAGAAAGTATCAATGTTTTCTTTTCATATTGATGCTGTGTGGCTAAAAAATCCAATGCTAATCCAAGGGAATTCACATCAGAGTTGTAACTGTCGTTTATCAATATGCAATTATTTATGCCATGCTTAAGCTCCATACGCATTGCTACGGGTTGCAAAGCATTAATTAGATTTTTTATCAGCTGTTTTTCATAGTTTAATATTAACATTGTTGCTATACAATGTATTGAATTTTCGACTGAAGCATAATCAGTAAAAGGAAGGTCGATTGAAAAAATATCATCATTTCTTCTTAATTCAAGGAATGTTGATTTCTTGTGTTTGTTTATTTTCAATACCTGCAGCTCATAACCACTATTTATTGACCATGGAAATAGTTTTACTTCAGGATGATCTTTTGCCCAATGATATATCTCTTCACAAACATCCTTATGGTCGGCACAAAATACCAAAGTACTTACTTTATCAAATAAATCAAGCTTTTCGATTATTTTTTCTTTACGGCTTAAAAAACCTTCATCATGTGCCGGACCAATATTTGAAAAAATTCCTATTGTTGGATTTATTATCTTTTGAAGTTTTTTCATTTCGCCTGTTTTCGAAATACCTGCTTCAAAAACTCCAATATCATGATCTTTATTTATTTGCCATACCGACAGGGGCACACCTATTTGAGAGTTGTAGCTTTTTGGATTTTTTACCACACTATTGTCATAAGAAAGCAGTTGACCCAGCCATTCTTTGATAATGGTTTTTCCGTTGCTGCCTGTAATACCTATTATCGGGATATTATATTGGCTACGATGATATGCTGCAATGTTTTGTAAGCTCTCAAGTGTATTTTTTACAACAATAAATGCTATTTCTTCCATCTCTTTGGCAAAAGCAGGTACTTTTGACACAACAAAACAAGTTACACCTTTTCTTATCAATTCTTTAATATAAAGATGCCCATCATTTTTATTTGATTCAATAGCAAAAAAAACAGTAGTTGCAGGAAACACTAATCGCCTGCTATCTGTTAAAAGATGTTCTATCTTTTTATTAATGTCAGGCTTATTAAAAAGTTGTCCTTTGACTATCTTTAATAAGCAACCGATAGTATATACCTGTTCACCGTTCATATTTTGAAAGCTCAAATAACATTTTCTTATTCAGGGGTATCATCGTTATAATTATCATTTAAATCCTGTAAAAGCTTGTTATCGTTATCGTTATCATTATCATCTTCCAAAGCAGTAACTGTCAGCGGATTGGAGGTGATCACTTCATATGTTTTCCGGTTACGATAAGAATCAACCGCCAAATACATTGCCTGAAGTAAAGCATCATGAGCAGCAATGTTTTTTCCTGCAATATCAAAAGCAGTTCCGTGTGCAGGTGATGTTCTAATAATTGGTAACCCGGCGGTAAAATTCACACCACTCTTAAAAGAGAGAGCTTTAAAAGGTATAAGCCCCTGATCATGATACATTGCCAGTATTCCATCAAAATCACGGAAAGTTGCAGATCCGAAAAATCCATCAGCAGGATAAGGACCGAAGCAAAGAATTCCTTCATCAAAAGCTTTCTTTATTGCCGGGATAATAACCTTTTCCTCTTCATCACCAATAAGCCCCATATCACCTGCATGTGGATTAAGACCCAGAATGGCAATCTTTGGTTTGAGAATAGAGAAATCTTTAATTAAAGACTGATTTAATACTCTAACCTTCTTCAAAATCAACTCTTCTGTTATCGCAGAAGAAATATTTTTAACCGGAACATGCCCGGTAATCACTCCTATCCTGAAATCCTGGCTTATCATTAGCATCAGATAGTCATCAACATCAAACTTTTGTGCCAGATATTCAGTATGCCCGGGGAAATTAAAACTTTTACTTTGCATATTTTTTTTATTAATAGGAGCTGTAACCAATGCATCAATTAACCCATTCTTTAAATCTTCAATGGCTTTTTCTAATGCGATATATGCAATCTCTCCGGCAATCTCGGTACAATGTCCCAGGTCAATTTTTATCTCATGCGAATAAACATTAATCAAATTAGCTTTATTATCCTGAGCTTTATTAACCGATTTTATAATATTAAAATGAAAGTCAGAAAAATTAAGGGTTTTACGATAATAAGAAGCTACTTTTGAAGAACCATAAACTACTGGTGTAATAAAATCCAATATCCGGGAATCTGACAAAGCTTTCATTATTATTTCATAACTAATACTATTAACATCACCATGAGTTATTCCCAATTTTACAGGAGGTTTATTTTCAATTTGATTTTCAGATTGATTTTCAATTTGGTTTTTCATAAAAAATAATCTTTTTTAAAGACAATTTAGTCAAGTTTATTATTATATCTATTTTATATTACGTTATGATTAGGTGTATAACTTTGAACGCATAACTAATTTATTTGCGCTGCCATATACAAATTATTCACATTTGTGTTCTTGTATATTTTTCCGGTCATTTGTCTCTTTATTTAAAAACTTAGCATGTAATTGTTACTTACTATCCATTTGCATATTTTTAATAAATCTGTAGAGCAATCTTACACCAACGCCACTTGCACCTTTTCCAAGGTATGATTCTTTTTGCTCCATGTATGCCATACCGGCTATATCAAGATGTATCCAGGGATAATTGACAAAGTGTTTCAGAAATTTACCGGCAGTTATTGCGCCTGCATTATTACTTTTTCCAATATTTCTTATATCTGCAATATCTGATTCTATTTCTTTATCATATTCCTCCCAAAAAGGTAACTGAGCAATTCGTTCATAAACTTCCATACCGGATTTTTTGAGATCGTTCAATTGATTTTCGGCATCTGATTCAACGGCAACAATACCATATTTTCCTATTGCACGGGTAGCTGAGCCGGTAAGAGTAGCCACATCAATAACCAGTGATGGATCAAATTTTGACGCATAGCAGAGGGCATCGGCTAAAATAAGGCGTCCTTCAGCATCAGTGTTAAGAACTTCTACCGTTACATTATTGCTCATTTTAATAATATCTCCCGGAGCCAGGGCATCACTTCCGGGTTGATTGTCAGTAGCAGGAATAAGGCCTATAACATGAATGGGCAATTTTGATTTTGCAATTGCATAAATTGCAGCAAAAACAGCAGCACCCCCTGCCATATCGGCTTTCATATCTTCCATTGCCGAAGGTGGCTTTAAACTAAGTCCACCGGTATCAAAAACAATACCTTTTCCAACAAAAACAACAGGTTTATGGTTTTTATAATTCTCCGGCTTCCATTCAAGCTGAATAAAAGCAGGGTCATTTGTGCTGCCACGATTCACAGCTATAATACCTGCCATCCTTAATGATGCAATTTGAGTCTTGCTAAAAACCCTGGTTTTTACCCCCAAAGGATTGATCAATTGAGTAATCCTATTTGCAAAATCCTTCGATTGCAGCTCTTGTAAGGGAGTATTCACCAAATCACGACAGTGGTAAACTGCTTCGGTAACCGATTTAAGTTCATCAATATCCTGATTGGTAAAAATACCTCCCGTAAAACTAATTTTTTGAATATAATCAGGCTTTTCCTTGCTCTTATATTGCGAAAATTTATAATTACCCAAAATCATCCCTTCGGCAAAAGCAGTTAATAAGCCTATATCGATATTGATTCCATTTAAAATTACAGATTTTTGTTTGTGACGATTTAAAAAACCTGCAGTTTTATCACCCTCCTTCCTGACAAACTCAAGTGTTTGATAAACAGATGATTTATCTTGTATGAAAAAAATAATTTGATAATGTGTAAGACGGTTAAAAGAAAAATATTGCTTTTTTTCTTTTTTAAGCTTATCTAATATAAAATTCTTTTCCTGATTACTAATATGGCAGTTGTCAAGTGAATCTTTATTTTTTATTAAAAACACAATATTCTCTTTATCAGTAAGCTTGTCAGTAAGTTGCAATTCAATATCCATAATTCAAATTTTTGCATCAAAGTTATAAATAATTTGAGCAAAATGCAGACTAAATATCACTTTGCTGGTATTTTTATAACAATATAAATATAAATTTAATAAATATCTATAAGATTTATTTTCAAAAGCCTCCGGCCATATTTATAAAAAATAATACAATAATTTGTTAAATCAGTAACCAAAAGCGTGATTTTTTTCATCATCAATGATTTGCTTGATATTTTCATTGCTGATATTATCGCTATATAAAAGCAGGTCTACCTGTTTGTTCGATAATAATTCATAAACATCGTGTCTGATAAATTTAATATTAACTGATTCAGGATTTAAGTTCTGTTTCAGGCCTTTTTCAAGGATGTTTATCTTGGCTTTATGGCCTGTAAAATATCTGAAACACTCGGCAGCATGATACAACAACCAGCGATGCCCGTCAATAAAAGTAAAAATATTATTGTTGTTTTTCTGTTTTTGACCATATATTGCATCAAGCAAAACCAATCCGGGTTTTATATTTTCATTTTTTAACGGCCATATCCCCGGAAGCAGAGCCATAACAGCTATATCAAAGCTGTTTATGTTTGCAACAGCATCATTTATATCAAGGTATTCACACCCATATCTCTGAGCAATATCGCGGGCTTTTAAAATAGTTCTGTTGGTTAATGTAACATCTGCTCCTGAATTAATTAATCCGTATGTTGCAGCTTTTCCTGCTCCACCTGCACCAAAAACAATACACTTTTTATTATTCAACTCTGCTACCTTTTCAGAAAGAGCCCCTATAACTCCAAAAGGGTCAGTATTATAGCCTGTTAGGAAACCATTATGATTAATTATTGTATTTACGGCTCCAATATTTTTAGCTTCACCGGATAACTCATCAAGATGAGGTAAAACAGCTTCCTTAAATGGCGAAGTGATATTACTACCTGATAAGTTCAGATCACGGATTGTTTTTACTACTTGTGCACCTGTATCAACTAAAACACGTGTGTAGAAATAATTGAACCCGGCATTATAGAAGCCATAATTGAAAATTTGAGGACTTTTGCTATGCAAAACAGGTTTACCAAAAACTGCAAAATATTTCATATATTATCAACTATATAAACAAAACCTATCATTTATTTTTTATAGATTGTCATACTATATAATTTGAAATACCCATATTACTATGTTGGAGAGATTTTTCTTTTAATTAATAAGAAACAAAAGGGTTTAAACAATAAATGACACTAGGATTTTTATTTAACTGTCATTTACTTCCAAAAGCCAGGTCACCGGCATCACCCAAACCAGGCACTATATAAGCTTTTGCAGTAAGTTCCTCATCAACTGCACCAACCCATAGGGTAAATTTATCATTAACCAAATTTCTTTTAATGTATTCCAAACCTTCTACACTGGCAATAATAGTTACTATATGTGTATGAAGGGGTGTTCCTTTTTGTGTTAATTCCTTATATGCCAACTTCATAGATGAACCTGTGGCAATCATAGGATCTGATAATATCAGTATTTTGTCATCAAGCACAGGGCTGGAGGTATATTCGATTTGCACATCAAACCTGTTATCTTTGCGATGTTTCCTATATGCCGAAACAAACGCATTTTCAGCCTTGTCAAAATAATTCAATATACCCTGATGCATAGGAATCCCTGCTCTAAGTATAGTAGCAATCACAGGATTATTTTTGAGTACTTTACACTTGGCTATTCCCAGTGAAGTATTAATTTCTTTACTTTCCCATTCCAGCACTTTACTTATTTCATAGGCAAATATTTCACCGGTTCTTTCCAAATTACGCCTGAAACGCATAGAATCCTTCTGTATTTCAGCATCACGGATCTCAGCTATAAACTGATTAAGCAAAGAGTTGTTTTTTCCTAAAACATTTATCATTTTAGCTATTATTAAATTGTACGTAAAAATAATGATTTTACTCTTTTGTAAAGATTAAAAATCGTTTTTAATAAAAAAGGCATGCGATTAATAATTAAACTTTGATAAGTTGTTTTTTTACTACCAAAGCTTTTATAAAAATAGGCTGTTCCCGGATGATTTGATCCCTCAAAATCAAGTATATATGATTTTTTAGAGTTCTTATATATAAAATCGTCAATTAATTTATTCATAGCACCGGTTTTTCTTGCTTCATCATTTGTAGCCGAAAACAAAAATATTATTCGCTTATGGCTCCTTACCATGATCATACCGGCACATAGTGTATTTGTTTCTGAATAAGCTGAATGAATGTCAGCAAGCCCTTTATACAAACTAGAATAGGCTATATGCTTTAGATTTTTGTAGTCTGCTCGGCTAATAGTATTTAACTGTCTGCCCCGGTTATTTTTGAAAAGCTCAATAATTGATTCGGGATTTGAAGCACGGGTAAAAAACAAATTATTTTTTTCTGCCTTTTTAATGTTCCTTTTATTATTTGTAGAATAATTTTTTTTTATTACGCTATACGGTTCAGCCAGGCTTAATTTAAAAGTTTGGTTAGTAATAGTTTTGTATTGTTTCGCTGGTGGTAAATAATTGTTTTCGTTTAAATTATAATCAACATATTTAAATTTCCCGGGAATTGCCTCTATAAATTCTTCCAAAAAACTGGTTTTAATTGGTTCAGTTGAAAAAACACCCAACTGCTGAACAAATGCAGGCTGATAGATATAATTAATACCCATTTTTTTGCGGCATGGTAATGGCATAACGCTATCATAATCACCTTTTATTAAAGCATCCCAATAATTTGATGTTATATTCAGATACCAAGAGTAACCATAAATTATTCCGTTAATGGCATTATCTATGCATCTATCCCATTTCTCAAAATCTATTTCATTATGTTTAAGATAACGTATTGTCATATTTACAAGCTATAATAAAATAATTAAAAGTCTCTTATGTAATATTTATGGCTACTAAGAGCGAATACATTTTTAAAGCATCCATTTTATTTATAATTTTCCGGCTTTTTTGGCAGCATAATCAAATATTTTCAAATAAAGTTCTTTCCATCCTTCCCATCTTCCGCAATCACACAATGATTCATTGTGCCATAGAGAAATAAATGTTCCGTTTACATTATAAACTTCATCAATAAGTTTTTTTACTTTTTTTTCAGATGAGTTTATATCTAATCCCATATAATCTTTTAAAGACCCATCCATAACAATGAGTGGATTGACGATTATATTAGTAACTGTTTCGGTGGTCAGATCATAAAATAAAAACGGACTACATATACTTGCCCTGAATCCGGTATGTGATGCAAAGCCCATTGTAAAATCATTTATAATACCCTCATCCATTAACCTGTGATAAGTAAATGGCAAATGAAGCTTTAAAAAATGCTGCCTGCTATCTTTAATTTCCCTGTTTAATATTGATGAAAGACGCCATATTTCTTGTTTAAGTTTTAAGGAGTTTTTATTTGAATCATAGGATGGATGAATACCCGCTATTGAATAATCGCTAAGCTTTTTGATAAGGTTTTGATAAACAACATTATAAGCCGAGTGATTTTTATCATTTATACTATAATCACCTACTAAAAAAAAGTAATAAGGCTTTATTTCAAATTCTTTGTGCAATTTAAGCTGAAATGAATAAGTATCAAAGGGGTCATTTTCTTTTCCTAAAATAACTCTTGTTCGTTTATTTATACTCTTAAGATCTCTCTTTATAATAGAATTAATATACCCTGCCAAAGTTCTAAAAAAACCTTTTCCTTTATAAGCATAAGCTATATCAATATCATATGTAGGAATAAAAGAAAATTCATTGTACTTGTAGGGTTCAATAAAAGGGAATTTTTTATTTATCAAATTTTTTACCATGATTGCATAATGATTTACCACAGGTTTTTCCAAAAAACCTGATTTAAATGCAAGGCTTTGATCAGCTTCAAACCTGCCATGAATATCCTTGGTATGAGGAAGGTATTCTTCGTATCTGCTGACAAAATAAAAGGCCGCTGCAAAAGGATCAAACGGTAAAATATTTTCTAAGCTTCCGGTATTAAAAATTGTATATACGTTTTCATGTAATACCGGCTTGGGATTATGAGGCTTAATACCTTTTTCATCAAGCAGATCTTTAGCAAAGAAAAATAATTCACTATCATCAAGTGGTTGCTTGGAATAGTTGATTTTTGAACCTTTATAATTGAGATAATATTCAGAATTATCTGTGATTTCATACTTATATCCGCACAGATTATTTATAATTAAATCAAAAATATATCTTTTTCTTTTCGATATTTTTGGTGTATAAATCAGTAACATTGTTTTTTTGTATAAGAAAATTCTTTTCGAAATTATTTATTAAAAGTTTGTATTTAATTTTTGGTTTTTCTAAATAAGACCTTCATCTGCAAAACTAAAATAATTGTCATTACCTACAATAATATGATCCATAACAGGCAAATCAAGAAATTTTCCTGCTTCTTTGCATTTTTCTGTAAGTTGCATATCTGATTTACTTGGCTTTAATGAGCCGCTAGGATGATTGTGTGCAAGTATTATTGATGATGCATTATCCTCTAATGCTAATTTAAATATTTTTTTTGGATCAGCAACTGTTCCTGATATACTTCCTTCGCTTATAGAAATAGTTTTAATAACATAATTACTCCTGTTGAGTGTAACACACCAAAACTCTTCATAATTCCGGTCATTTAAGATTGGAGCAATTATTTCATAAACATCCTTGCTGCTTTTAATTTTCTTTTTATTTAACGCTTCACTAAGCCTTCTTCTTCTTCCCAGCTCAAGTGCAGCAATTATATTTATAGCTTTTGCCTGTCCAATTCCCTTAAAATTAGTAAGCTCTTTAATACTAAGCCTGGCAAGTAATCCAAGATGGTTGTCGAGTGATGCCAATATTTTTTTTGCAAGATCCACTGCCGATTCATTTTTTGTACCGGAGCCAATTAATATAGCAAGCAATTCAGCATTGGTAAGTGCTTTAGGCGTTTTATTTATGAGCTTTTCCCGAGGGCGATCATCTTCAGCCCATTCTTTTATCGTACTAACTTTAACACCTGGTTTTGTTTTATAATATTCATCCATCACATAATTATTATAATATTAAACTTTAAAACGATGAACGAATATACCAAAAAAAAGGTTTCCGGAAGTATTCACGGAAACCTTTTTTGTAGCCCGTAGGGGATTCGAACCCCTGCTACCAGGATGAAAACCTGGCGTCCTAACCCCTAGACGAACGGGCCTGAAAATAACCAAAACAAACAGATAAATTATAGACTATTTACGTGCTTTGTAAGCTTGGATTTTAAGTTGGAAGCTTTATTTTTATGAATTATGTTCTTTTTTGCTATCCTGTCAACCAAAGATATAACTTTAGGTAAATTTTCAATAGCCTCTTGTTTTTCGCTTGTTTTTCTTAAATTTTTAACCGCATTACGGGCAGTTTTTGCATAGTATCTGTTTCGTATGCGCTTGGCATTATCCGATCTGATACGCTTTTTCGCTGATTTATGATTAGCCATATAATAATAAGTTAATTCTGTTTATTACTTTTAGTATGTAGCCCGTAGGGGATTCGAACCCCTGCTACCAGGATGAAAACCTGGCGTCCTAACCCCTAGACGAACGGGCCTTTATTAAAAAACAACCACTTATATCTTAATTGGTTGTTGAAATAAATTATAGGTTCTTTTTTTAAGAGGTGCAAATTTAAAACTATTTTTTTATTCTGCAAAAAGATTTTGATTCTTTATTACTAATGTTTTGAAAAAAACAGGTTTATTTTTGGACAACAATGTCTTATAATAAAAAAAATCATTTTTTATTTTTAAAAAAAAGAACGATATTTGCACCCAATTTTTAATTAAATATTAATGTTAACCTAAATTTTTAAAATTAAATGCCAACAAAAATCAGATTGCAAAGAAAAGGGAAAAAAAGAAGACCTTTTTATCACCTTGTTGTTGCGGATGGTCGTGTACCCCGAGATGGAAAATTTATTGAAAAGCTTGGCACCTATGATCCAATGACCTCTCCGGCAACTATTAAGTTAGATTTTGACCGTTCACTTTACTGGATCCAGGTCGGAGCCCAACCTACCGACACAGCCCGATCAATACTATCACACAAAGGAGTGATGCTAAAACATCATTTACTTAAAGGAGTGAAAAAAGGAGCATTAACAGAAGAACAGGCAGAGGATAGATTTCAGGAATGGATAAAAGAAAAAGAGACAAAACGCCAGAAATCTGTCAGTGAAAAAGAGCTTTCCGATAAAGAAAAACAAAAGAAAATAATTGAAGAAGAAAGAAAAGTTAATGAAGCCCGGGCTGAAAAAATTGCAAAAAAGAAAGCTGAAGAAACCCTGAAGGAAGAAAAGGAAAGTAAACCAGCAGAAGATGTAAAAGAAGATCTTCCCAAAACTGAAAAAATTGATGAAAAAGAAGCTGAATCCGAAGAAAAAAAGAAAGAAGATACTAAAACTGAAATAAAAGAAAAGGAAACTCCTAAAGCTGAGAGCAAGAAAGAGGATAAAGCTGAAGACAAAAAAGAAGATAAAGCTGAGAGCAAGAAAGAGGATAAAGCTGAGGCAGCTAAGAACAATGACAATAAAGAAGAATCTCCCACAGATAGTAATGCTAAAAATAAAGAAGATAAGAAGTAAAGCAACAAAACAGACCTGTTTTTTTTATTAGTTGCTTTAATACATCTTTGTTTAATGGCATATTTTAATACTTGATCACAAGGTCCGGTATCCGAAAAAAATAAGTTATGAACATTGAAGATACGTTTTACCTTGGCTCAATATCAAAAACAGTTGGATATAAAGGAGAATTAGCAGCTATTCTCGATGTTGATGATCCGGAAAAATATAATGAACTGGAATCAGTTTTTTTATTAATTGAAAAAAAACTGGTTCCTTTTTTTATAGAAAAGTTATCATTTCGCCCCAACAGTAACCATGTAATAATAAAATTCAGAGACATAAACAGCGAAGAAAAGGCTGAGCGTTTGGTTGATTCTGAATTACACTTACCGGCAGAAATGTTGCCACCCTTATCAGGCAATCATTTTTACTTTCATGAAGTTGAAGGATTTCAGGTTTTTGATACCAGGTACGGCTATTTAGGCAAACTTGAAAAAATCCTGGATTATCCCGGTAATCCTCTAATGCAAATATTAAAGAAAAACCGGGAAATACTTATACCTGTTAAAGATGAATTTATTAATGAAGTAGACCGGGAATCGGAAAAAATAGTTGTATCAACTCCTGATGGTTTAATAGACATTTATAATGATAATTGATAAAAGCATATTTATCAATTTTTTTCATTTACATAAACATGGATCAACAATCTGTTGTACAATGATTTACACCTTTATGTTTAGATATTTAAATTTTTAGTGGTGATTAACGCTTAATTTACTCAAGATTTTTTTTTGATTTTGTACAAACTGAAATAGTATATATGAAGTGTTATAAATATTTGCTTTCAACATGTTCTTTAAATTCCATGTACTTATCACTCATTAATGGAAACAGAGTTTTTACCTGTTCAAAATTGTTCATTTCTACATGATATTCCATCCTTTTAGTGACCTCATGAACCTGTGAGGCTCCTATTGTTGCCGAAAGTCCTTTTACAGCAACTATGATTTGTTTAACTAAACTTTGATCATTTTTTTTGAATGCATCTAATGATTGGTAATAATACTCATCCATATCTTCTATAAAAGAATTCAGAAGGCTTTTTATATTAACTTCATCGCTTACACCATGCTTAATAATATTATTAATAGTATTTTTATTAATAATTGGGTGATTTTCAATATTTGAAATAAAAAAGTCGTCAGGAATTAATCCCGGTTTTTCATACTCTTTTTTTATTTTGTTTTTCCAGTAAAATAGTTTTTCGGCTAATATTTCAATTCTAACAGGTTTTACCAGATAATCTGTAAAACCAATATCATTATAGCTCTCTTCGGTATAATTATCCAATACACTGGCACTTAATCCTATAATAGGTGGCAATTCATCATATATCTTATGTAATTCTTTAGTAGCAGCTATACCATCCATTACAGGCATGTACATGTCCATTATAATAATATCATAACTCACTTTTTCAAAAATCCCAAATGCATTAACTATTGTTTCATGATACAACTCAATAGCTTGTTTGCCATCAGATGCAATTTTCACTTCGCATCCTATACTTTCTAACATCATGGAAAGCACCTTTTGGTTTTCTTCATTATCTTCAACAAGTAATACAGACATATTCAGATTACCTGGGATATCTTCTTTTGTAATAAACTGATCACTCCACGAATCTTTATCCGTACATTCTTTGTATTTAAATGTAAACCAAAATGTACTGCCTTTACCCGGCTCACTATTTACACCTATATCGCCTTCCAAAAGATTTACAAGGTTTTTGCAAATATATAAGCCGAATCCTTTACCAACTGAACCACTCTTATAATAAGAATTATGTAAAGCTTTAAACAAGAAAGTTTGATCTTCTTTCCTTATACCTACCCCCGTATCTTTTACTTCAGCATAAATATTATTATCAAAGCCTTCTCTTCGATCAATCTTGATATTAAGACCAACATAACCCTCTTTTGTATATTTTATACCATTTAACAATAAATTGAAAATAATCTGGTTTACACGCTTTCCATCAACAAAAATATTTTCCGGTATTTTATCATCAATACAATAATGTAGATCAATTTTATTGTCATCAGTAAAGCGTTGCAAAGTCCCAATAATTCTTTCAACATTTTGTCGTATATTATAAGATCCAGGATATAATTGTAGTTTATCTGCTTCAATTTTAGAAATATCAGAAATATCACTAATCATATTAATAAGTGTTTCTGATGAGTTTCTCAATGTTGAAAGATATTTTTGCTGTTTATTTGTTAAGTCTGTTTTAGACAAAAGACCAATCATGCCAATTATTTCAGTGAGAGGCGTTCGTAATTGATGACTGACTCCCGAAAAAAACTGCTGCTTTATTTCGGCTGATTTTTGCTTAATAAATTTGTCTTTATCATGCTTCTGGCTTTGATCGTTCCATAAAACATCTTGCATTGTAATTAAAAATACATCAGTATTTTTATTTGAATCATACCTGGTTTTGCCACGGGAATAGATATGTCTTATATTTTTGCTTCTATCAATTATTCGGAAATAAATTGAAAATTCTTCGTTTTTATTTGCTAAGATTTCTTTATGATATTCTAAATACCTGGTTTTATCATCGGGGTGAATAACATCTAATATTTTATTATCGTCAAGGCTCATTATATTCTGATAATCATCAATATCCAACAGTTCAAAAAATATGTTATTATGAGTCAATTTATTTGTTACATGATCAATCTCACATATTCCCAGCCCAACGATTTTCTGTGCTTCTTTAATCTTTTCATTTTCTAAAATGATCTTTTTTTCAGTATCTTTATTTTTAGATATATCACTAATTATCAATGTAATCCCAATGGCTTTATTATATATATCTTTCCTCAATGAAGCTTTAGCATGATACCATTTATTTTTATTTTGCTTTTTTATTTCAACTTCAAATTCCTGAACTATTTTAGTTTTAAATAAATTATCAAAACAGACATCTAACATCTTAACCAAACTATCAGGAAACACATTACTATAGTGTTTTTGTTCAGGTTTCTTAGTATTCAGTAAAACTTTATTGTTTTCATGGCTAGAATGCATATATTTAATATAACCTTTGCAGTCAAAAGAAATCAAAATATCATCGATAGATTCTATTGTAGTGCGCAAAATTTCTTTTGTTTCTAAAAGTTCTTTTTTTACCTGGTGTCGATAGACGGCAATATCAATTGCCGAACGCAATATTCTTTCATCAAAAGGCTTAATAATAAAAGCATTGGGCTCTACCTTCATTAAACGTTTAATAGTTTTTTCATCGGATTGGGCTGTAACATAAACAACCGGCACATCCAAAAATGAAAGTATCTCAGAAGCAGTTTCAATAATATCTTTTTCACCATTCAGGTTAATATCAAGAAGTATAAGATTGGGTTTCAGGTCTTTTGCTAACTTTACTGCATCATCACAATTATTAGCTTTAGCAAGAACATCACAATCCAATTGTTCTAACTTATTGTATATATAATTTTTGGCAGTGCTTTTGTCTTCAACAAGTAAAATTTTGTTTTGCATACCGGAAAGAATTAATATATATAATTATTCTATATCATTTGATTTATAACCCTTTTGAACTCATGATAAAATGAAACTAATGTTGGTACCAATAATGAAACCTCCTCTAGATTATTTGTTATTATACTATTTTCAATATCATTGGCAACTTTCATAAGCTTCGTTGCACCAACTGTTGCGGAAATGCCGGCCAAAGAATGAACTGGAGCTTTCAATTTTTTATAATTGCCTTTTTTAAAATGATCGTTTATAAGTTTAACCAAAATCTCAGCTTCAGAAAAATATGATAAATAAACCTCCCTGACAATTAACCTGTCTCCATCAGACTGTGATTTCAGTATTTCAAATGTGCCCATATCAAATACGTCATACTTATCATATTCTGATGATATATAATCATTTCCTCTCTCCATAAAATCTAATTATATAAGTGTTGTAAAAAACCTTTTCTAAAACTGAAATTATTTATTTAATAATTAAGTCAATCACAGATTATTTATCTGTATAAATTATAGTTATAAAACTGTTTTACAATGATTTACGTATTAATGTTTAGATATTTAAATTTTTAATGACCTATGACGGGTTTTACTTATCTGTTAACTGATACTATTATTGGTTAATTGGAATTTCATTATAACTGTTATTTAGTTTTTTAGAATTCAAATCATAAGTTATTAATCCTTTTTTGATCTGATTGAGCCTATAAACAACATTCTTTGCCGTATTATTAAAAATTTCCGAATATTTTATTTTATCCTCAACCTTATCATTAATATTTTCTGAAATTCTTTGCCCCAACTGATCAACATCAGAACTTTTTTTCTTAAATTCCATCACACTATAATACAGCTCTTCACTTAGCTTATTTAAATTATTTAATAACGAATCAAAATAACTTAATCCGTTTTTTTTAAGCTTAATAAATGTGTTTGTTTTTAATATTTCATTTTTTTGATCTATAACCTCATCAAATTTTTGCCTGAGTTTATTTTTTTCAAAATGACTTTTAGAATATATTTTAAAAATTTGCTGTGCTTTACATGCAATATTTTCATCTAAATTCAACAAAAATCCTCCTGAGTATATTTTATCAACAACTTTCATTTCAATAGCTCTTTCTTTCGTTTCGGCGTCAGAAAATTTTTCATTCAAGTTTTGAATAACTTTTTGAACATAGTTCATTTCTTCTGAAAACTCACGAAACTTTTCCAGTATTTCTGATAAATTGAATATAAAAGATTTGAAATTATCATATACTTTTTCACCACATAACTGTTTGGAGGCAAACAGCTTGAATCCGTATAAAATACCGTTTACTTCTGCCCGACTATGCTTCATTTCAGTTAAAAATCTTTCGACAGAAGCTTGGTATTCTTTATTAATGTTAAAAATTTTTACTCCTTGGCTATCTGCAATTTGCAAAATATCTAATTCCTTGATTGCACCATTATTGTTTAAGCTATTACCATTAATCTTTATCAGTTTGTTTAACACATTATTATGAGTAACATGAAAATTTTCAGCGCTTTTATAAGCTCTCTTCTGATAATTAAGATTTGAAATGACGCTTTGTAATCTTTTATAATTTTCTTTTTTTAATTCCTCTATTTTATATGTGTCACTTAAATAATCATCTGATTGATTCAAAATATTCATAATATCATTTACAATAAGCTCAATATTACACAGCAAACTTTCAAATTCTTTCTCTTTCAGTTTTACGAAATTTTGTTTAATAAAACTCAGATGTTTATTTAAAATAAGAACATTTTCTTCAATAACAGGATATAAATCCGATACTTTATCAATAGCTTTTTCAATCATAACAGACTCATTAACATCAAAACCTTTTAAGTTTCTGACACAAGTCGTAGATGTAAGTTCAATATCGTCAAGTAAAGGTTTTAAAGAAGAAATATTTTGTTTATACCTGTCAAATAATTCAGGTATCATTTTAAGTTCTGTTATCAATTTATCCAATGACTGAAAGGATGCTTCAAACATATTGAGTAGTTCTGGTAAAAGAGATTTTAAGATATTAAAATCTTTAACTATTTCGTCTAAAAGCTTTTTGGTTCCATGTTTACCGGACAACTCAAATACCTGATCAATTTTTTCAGATAATGCAGTTAAAAGAGACAAATTATCTTGCAATTTGTCATTATAAGAGAGCTGATTATCTATATTCCACCTGTTTAGAGAGTTTATTTTTTCCTCAATTTCAAAAAAAACCGAAATGACGTTGTTGTCTTTGTTGCTTATTTCAAAAACTTCTTTCATAATTACTCAAAAAATATAATCCAAAAATGTATTTATGTAAACTTTATACTTATTAATAATTAATTATTTATAATCTTAAAAAAATAAATTATTAAGAATCAGTATACAAACAAATTTAGTTTTGAATAACAATGAAAAAAACAGTATTATTACCGATTTTTGGGCGTATTCAATAAGCTATATGATAATTTTGATGGTAATTTAAAAAGATAGGAATTAACGGGGGGAGGGTAAGCAGATAATAAAAATAAAATATGGATTGTATAAACAGGCTTAAGATAAAACAAACATATACAAAAAAACGGCCCGGTAAGATATTAAATTTTCTCTTCCAGGCCGCTTAAATAAAACTATTAAATTACTCCTTGAATGTTAATAAAAACAGGTTATCAGTGTTATTTGATACTTAACCTCAATTTTTTTCAACTTCAAATTCACCTTTCTTTTCTTCCTGTGCCTCAAATTCTTTTGTTTTTTCTTTAGCTTCAAACTCCTTTTTCTCTTTTTCGGCTTCTAATTTTGTTTCTTCTTTAACCTCTAGTTCTTTTTCTTTTTTCTTTTCTTTTTCATCTTTATCATCACATTCTTCTTCTACATCATGCTCTAATTCCTTTTCGATAGCAGCCGGATCTTCTTCAGCTTCTTCCTCAACTGCAGGTCCACAAGCAGGAATAATTAAAAAAGCTGAGAATGCTAGTAATGAGAATAATACAAAAAGTTTTTTCATTTTTAATACAATTTTATAGTTAGTTTTGATTTTAATTATGAACAAAAATAAAGATTTTTAATTTCCCTGTGAAATTTTTTTATTTTATTTTCAATCAGACAATTTAACATATTCATAGCTATTATTGCAGTAATCCAAAAACATTATAAAATCATTATATTTAAGAACTATCGATGCTGAATTAATATTAGGATGAAAACTTATTGTAGATGAGTTTTTTAGGTTTTCATCCAAAAAAACATGAACGTGATTATCAGTATCATATAGCAATCCAAAAGGTGAAACTGAGCCCGGAGAAAGCCCTAAAAATTTATTTAACCTTTTTTCGGAAGCAAAAGATAACTTACCCTGCTTTAATCTATTTTCTAAATCATTAATTTTAAGATCTTTTGTATGCTGAATAATAACAAGATAGTGGCGATTTCCTTTATGATTTCGAAAAAATAAATTTTTGCAATGTGTTGCATCCAAATCTTTCCAGTATTTTGCTGCTTCTTCTACCGTGGGCACCGGAGGATGCTCATAATAATCAAACCCTATTCCTAAATTACTTAAAACATCATATAATTTTTTATCACCTCTCATACTATAATATACAATTACTTTCCAAACAAAATTTTTAATTCGGGCTTAAACATTAAGAAGTCCTTAATATTATATGTTTAACACTCTAAAATACACAAGTTATATGTAACAATATTTAAGGGTTAATATGCAACTCTTCGAGTATTATTAAATAAAAAGCCCGGATGAATATATTCTAAAAGATCATATCAGGCAACCGGGCTTCAAATTAATAGTAAAGCCATCTTATTCCTCACCACGCATTTTCATTATATCACGATCAAAAATATAAATATTTTTATCGCCCAGCATTTCTAACTTATCAAGAATCGCATTTACCGATGACTCTTCTTCTAGCTGTTCATCAACGAACCATTGAATCCAATTATGGGTAGAGTAATCTTTTTCCTCCAGACAAAGCCCAACAATATCGTTTATAGAGTGGGTTACCATCTGCTCATGCTCTAATGCTGCTTCAAAGATTTGCTTTATTCCATCAAATTCTTTAGGAGGCTGTTCAATTTTGGGCACTATAGCATGACTTCCCCTTTCATTAACATACTTAATAATTTTTAGCATATGTTCAATTTCTTCCATATGCTGAGCATAGAACCAATCTGATATCCCATCATAACCTTTAGTTTCAGTCCAGGAAGCCATAGCAAGATAAAGTTGTGCAGCATACCCTTCTTTTTCTATCTGATCGTTTAATGCTTTTTTAATTTTTTCTGATAACATATTTAATTATTTTTATAGATTAATACTTGTATTTTAAAGTGCTAAATTAAAAATAATTCTGCACAAAAACGAATTACTTTAAAGCTTCGGCACCTGATACAATTTCAACAAGTTCCCTGGTAATAGAGGCTTGTCTTGCTTTATTGTAAGTTAAAGTCAGGTCTTTAATTAATTCACTGGCATTTTCAGTGGCTTGATGCATTGCCGTCATGCGTGCGCCTTGTTCACCGGCATACGAATCAAGTAGTATCCTGTATACTTTCATATCTATAAAATTAGGAATAATAAAGTTAGCAATATCATCGGGAGTAGGTTCAAGTATATGTTTTAAATGATCCTTTTGGTAATTATTCCCAATATTGTTCAAGTCTGTTTCGTTACTATTTTGAGAAACATCAACCGGAAGAATTTTTTCGGTAACGGGTTCCTGAACAACAACATTTTGAAACCTGTTATATACAGCATCTATCCTGACAAACTCACCGTCAGTATAATTATTTTTAAGTTGTTTTACAAACTCAATTGCCCTGTCATAAGTTACCTTTTGATTTATTTCCTGGTCGGTGTATAAAATATCAAACTCCTTATCTTTAAAAAAATCATGGGCTTTTTTTCCTATAATATATAAATATATTTCAAAGTTTTGTTCTTTCAACCAATTTATGTATGTAGTTGCTTTTTTTAAGACATTAATATTATATGTGCCACAAAGCCCTTTATTAGAGGTGTAAACAATTAACAGCACTTTATTTCCTTCTCTATTTGCAGTATATTTATTGTTTCTGATTATTTGAGTTGTTTCACTAAAATCCTTTAATATATCTTTAAGATGATCAACATAATATCGCAGGTTTTCAATATTACTCTGGGCTTTTCTAAGTTTGGAGGCTGATACCATTTTCATGGCACTTGTAACCTGCCGAGTTGATTTAACAGATGATATTCTGGTTCTTACATCTCTTAGATTAGCCATATTGTTTTACTATTTAGTCTTTTCTAAATTTGCGATTGTTACTTCTGCTGCCTCATTAAGAACTTTTTTTATTTCATCATTCAATATTCCATTTTTTAGTTCATCCAGAACATCTCTATGATTAGCATCGAGATAACTAAGGTAATTATTTTCAAATTCTTTTATTTTCTCTAATGGCAGTTTTTGGAGTAATTCATGAGTACCACAATAAATTATGGCTATTTGGTGTTCGACTACCATGGGCGAATATTGTCCTTGCTTAAGTATCTCCACATTTCTTGCACCTTTATCCAGTACATTTTTTGTATTAGCATCAAGATCGGAGCCAAATTTTGAAAAAGCCTCCAGTTCGCGATACTGTGCTTGATCCAGTTTAAGAGTACCTGCAATTTTTTTCATTGATTTAATTTGCGCATTACCTCCTACCCTTGATACTGAAATACCCACATTAATTGCTGGTCTGATACCTGCATTAAACAATGACGATTCAAGAAAAATTTGTCCGTCGGTAATAGAAATAACATTTGTGGGGATATAAGAAGAGACATCACCGGCCTGGGTTTCAATAAGAGGCAGGGCAGTAAGAGACCCTCCACCCTTTACTATATCTTTTATTGATCCGGGTATATCATTCATTTGTCGTGCAACTTCGTCGGAAGATATAATTTTAGCAGCTCTTTCCAGTAAACGGGAGTGCAAATAAAATACATCACCGGGAAAAGCTTCTCTTCCGGGAGGTCGTCTAAGTAACAGTGATATTTCCCTGTAAGATACTGCTTGTTTTGACAAGTCGTCAAAAACAACCAATGATGAATCGCCTGTATCTCTGAAATATTCACCAACAGCCATCCCTGCAAATGGAGAAAAAAACTGCATGGCTGCAGGGTCACTTGCAGAGGCTGCAATAACAACAGTATAAGGCATTGCTCCATGTTTTTCAAGTATATCTACTATTCCGGCAATAGTAGACCCTTTCTGACCTATTGCAACGTAAACGCAATAAACAGGCTCGCCCTTTTCATAAAACTCTCGTTGATTAATTATGGTATCTATAGCAATAGCTGTTTTACCGGTTTGCCGGTCTCCTATAATAAGCTCACGCTGACCTCTCCCGATAGGAATCATGGAGTCTATCGCTTTTATACCGGTTTGCAATGGTTCATTGACGGGTTGACGAAAAATCACTCCAGGAGCTTTCCTTTCAAGTGGCATCTCAAACAGCTCTCCTTCAACATGTCCTTTGCCATCAATAGGCTCTCCTAGTGTATTAACAACTCGTCCCAACAAACCTTTACCTACCTTAATTGAAGAAATAGTCCTGGTTCTTTTGACAACATCACCTTCCCTTACATTTTTCGGATCACCAAGCAAAACAATACCAACATTATCTTCTTCTAAATTAAGAACAACCCCCTTTAAACCCTCATCATCAAACGATATTAACTCCCCTGCTTGAGCACGCGTAAGACCATAAACACGGGCAATACCATCTCCTATCTGAAGAACAGTTCCGGCTTCTTCAAACTCGGTTTCCGATTGAAAACCAGCCATCTCTTGCCTAAGTATTGCTGATATCTCTGATGGTTTAATTTCTGCCATGACTTACATTAATTTTGTGAAATTATTAGTTAATTATCATATTCTAGTTTACAATTCTGTTGAGTGAAAAAGTTTTTTCCGCATATTGATAAGTGACCGCCTCATACTTGAGTCGTAATAATAATCGCCTATTTTAAGTATAAAACCACCAATTATTGACGGATCAATTTTATTATGAAATTCAATCTCTTTGTCAGTAATTCTTTTTGCTACTTTCAAAACTTTTTCACGAATATCGTCATCAATTTCATGTGCAGTTATAACAATTACCGACTCAATATTATGCTTTAACTTATGCAACCTTTTATATTCAAAAACAATAGGTTCAATAAGAAACGAACGTTTTTTACGTGTAATAATCAGCAAATATTTGAGTATAAAATCGTTAACCCTGCCCGAGAAAACATTTTTTATAATGTTAATCTTTTTTGATTCACGAATCACCGGACTTTTTAAAACTATTTTTATTTCCCTGTACTTACCAAAAACATCCTCTATAACATTCATGCTTTTATAAGCTTCATCCATTACCTGATTCTCCTCTGCCAATGACAATAAAGCTTTTGCATAACGACTGGCTATCCTGATGTTTTTCATGAGTAATATGTAATTATTTAACAAACAAGCATAGATGCTTAATAAAAAAACTAATAACTCTTACTTGTTTAATAAAAATTGAGTTTACAAAAAATATATTCAGAAAAATCAAAGTTAATTCTTATGTATATTTTCCAGGTTATCCATTACAATCTTTTTATGCTTTTGTTTATCGGATAATTCTGTCACCATTATTTTTTCAGCCATATCAATTGATAAAAAGGCAATTTCCTTTTTTATTTGAGCTTCAATCTTTTTTCTTTCATTTTCACCAGCTCGTTTTGCTTCTTCAATTATCTTTTTGCTTTGCTCTAAAGCATTTTGCTTGGCTTCCTTTATTATCTCTTCCCTATCTATCTTGGCTTGTTCAATAATATTAAGCTTCTCCTGGTTGGTTTCTGTAATAATGCGTTCTTTAGTTTCATTAAGCTCAGCAGTTTCTTTTTCAATTTTTTCAGCTTTTTTTAAAGAGCGGCTTATAGTGTTTTCGCGCTCCTTAATTGTGTTTAAAATAGGCTTCCAGGCAAATTTACGCAAAATAAAAAGCACTACCGCAAATGAAAGTGTCATCCAAAAAATCACACCTAAACCCGGCATTATAAGTTCCATAACAAATATTTTTTATATTTAACAAAAATATTTACAATTTAAGCAATTAGTTATTTGAGAGTTCTATTTTCAAGCATAATGCTTGTAGTATTTATTACCAAACATAAATGTTTTTTGTGTTCGGCAAACCCTAACCATACTATAATTATATTATTTTAAGTTCAATTCATTCTATGTTTTATTTTGTATATTATATTACTAAATTATTTTTATGGCGAGGGTTTCAAATAAACTGGTTTTAAATCAAACAATCAATAAAATTTTTATTTCCTGCAATTGTTTTTATTCAGAACAAAAAGCAATGTAAACATTTTAGTTTGATTTAATTTAACAAGATCAAAACCCTGATATTCTGCTTCTAAAAAGCATTCAAGCCTCCTTGAGCAACAATTTATCTACTTATAATTATCTCTTATTATTTATAATGTAATTAAGTCATTATAATTTAATAATAACCCGGGGGCTATTCATGTTTTTTAATATTTTAAATTAATTTCAAAATATTAAAAAAGCACATCGAAACAATTATAATATAATATATTAAACAAAAAGCACTAATAAACAAACAACAATTGCAAAAAATGTCACACCTTCAATAAGGGCGGCAGAAACAATCATTGATGAACGTATATCGTTTCCTGCTTCGGGTTGACGGGCAATTGATTCAAGAGCCTTCGTACCTATCTTGCTTATACCCCAGGCAGCTGCAAAAACTGCTATAACTGCTACTGTAGCAGCTCCCAGCTTACTCCATTGCTGTGCAAGCTCGAACGAAATATCAAGTAAAACCATTAAATTTAGCATAATTTTAAAGTATTAAGTTAAACAAATTTAATTAATTATCAGTGATGCTCATCGGGCACAGCCATCCCGAAAAATATTGCACTAAAAAATGTAAAAATATATGACTGTAAAAAAGCTACTAATAGCTCAAGAAAATTCATAAATATCAAAAAAATTACTGTTACCGGCGATATAGACAAACCCATAACAGTAGCAACACTTCCTAATACAAATATCAAGGATAAAAAACCTTTGATAATCATATGCCCTGCTGTAATATTTGCAAATAACCTGACCATAAGAACGAAAGGCTTTATCAGGATACCTACAAGCTCAATAATCGGCATTAAAGGTATAGGTATTTTCAAAAAAACTGGTACTCCGGGTGTATTAAAAATATGCTTCCAATGCCCTTTATTTGCATAAAACTGTGTTGCAACAAATGTAAAAAAAGCAAGTGTAAAAGTAACTGAAATATTGCCGGTAACATTAGCTCCACCCGGGAAAAAAGGAATCAAACCCATTAAATTATTGAAAAAAATAAAGAAAAACAAAGTCAAAAGGTAAGGAACAAATTTTTGATATTTATCTTCTCCGATGGCAGATTTAGCAATATCATCTCTTACAAAGAGTATTATAGGTTCTATAAACGACTGCAAGCCTGCCGGAGCGAGTTTCGAACCTCTTTTTTTATAAGCTTTGCCAACCGAAATAAAAATAACACACAACAAAAATGCATTAATAAACAAAGAAAAAACAACCTTTGTAATTGAAAGGTCAATAAGCATACCTGCTTCAGGATCTTCAGTTACGCCATCATCAAGCATTTTGACTAAACGCCCCTTCTTAGGGCCATCTTCAGCTATTCCAAACCCCCTATATGTATTGTTTCCCTTCTGCAGTTTATTTGATAGAAAAATATGCAAGCAACCCTCATAATAAAGAATAACAGGTAAAGGAATATAAATATATGTATCACCGATTTCGGCAATTTTCCACTCATAAGAATCAAGTACATGCCCTATTATTAAATCACCGGCATCAAACTCTTTTTTTTCCTCAGTTTGATCTAAATCTTTTGTGCTATCGTCAGTATTAGCATAGCTAATCACTGAAAAACATGAAAGTATTAATACTAAGACTGAAATTAACAAATAATCCCGTGTATTACTTGCAGCCCGAAATATCAGTTCAAGTCCTAACATCTTTTAATAAATTTTAATATGCGCAATGTAGTGCATATTTAAATTAAAAAAATAAGTGATAAACTGATTTTTTTATAATTATTAAAAAAAAAGTGAAATTATCTAAAATTAACCCGGGAAAAATTCTAATAAAGAAAACAAAAATAAAAACAATTATTGTATATTTTACAACGAAACATATTTAAAATTATTTAATCTTAACTGA
>PUKZ01000170.1 GCA_003550725.1 Bacteroidales bacterium
ACCACAATACTTGATCCAATCATAAAGTAATAGTTTACTGCGGGGTTAACAACTAAATCAGGATCGATTAGTTGTGCAGCAGATGTAGAAATACCTGCAAGTATAGGATCAACAGAGCCTATGAAAAAATTAGCGCCGAATCCACCGCTAACACCACAAAATGCTGCTGCCAAACCAGCCATTGGATGCCGGCCAATAGCATGAAATATCATAGCACCTAAAGGAATAAGAACCACATAACCTGCTTCTACAGCTAAACCCGAAATAACACCGGCCAAAACAACTGCCCCGGTTATTAATCTCTGTGGTGAGTTCAGCACAAGTGAACGTATCAACACATTAAATAAACCGGTGCCCTCAGCCAGGCCAATACCAACCATTACTACCAAAACATAACCTAAAGGTGGAAATGTCAGGAAATTGTTAAGTATATTGGTATAAATCCACCTGACTCCATCTCCGCTAAGAAGATTCTTTACCGCTACCGTATCACCGTCAACCGGGTGAACTGCCGAAACTCCGGCCAAATGTGCCAACCATGATATCAGTAATACAGCTATAGCCAGTAAAGCAAAAATTGTAGCAGGATGAGGAAGGCTATTTCCGATTATTTCAATATAGTCTAATGACTTTGAAAAACCCTTTTTTGAATAATGCCCGATTTTCTCCCAAGTTTTTTTCATCTGATATTGATTTTTGAAAATTCTAAGTTGATTGCAAAAAATTATTTGGTATTCCCATAACAACTTGTTATGAAGGTTTTAACCCATTTATCTATTTGTCTTATAAAAATAAAACCCGACAAAGATATAATTTTTTGGCTCAGTCAACCAATTAAAGTATTTAATTCAAAAAATAATCAGTGGTTAATCGACTGGTAGTCAGGGCAGATCAGTATTTATAATTATTGATTTAAAATTATCGCCTTCCTAAAAATATCATAATAAAATATAATAGCGTAGCCAGTGACGATAAAGCAGCTACAACATATGTTCTTGCAGCCCATCTCAGGGCATCTTTGGCTTTTTCGTGTTCCTGACCCGATGTTATTCCTGTTTGATCCAGCCAAACCAATGCACGCTTAGTAGCATCATATTCTACGGGTAGTGTGATAAAGCTAAATAATGTGGTTGCAGCAAACATTACTATTCCGGCAAGTAAAATTCCAGGGAATTGATTTATTGTTAATATGCCAATTAGCAAAATCCACTGCATATATTTAGAGCTAATACTAACCACAGGTACCAGGGCTGAGCGTAGCTGAAGGAAGGCATAAGCCTTTGCATGCTGCACAGCATGCCCACACTCATGAGCTGCAACTGCGGCAGCAGCTATACTGCGCCCATTATAAACCTCGGGGCTTAAATTCACTGTTCTGTTCAATGGATTGTAATGATCCGATAATTTTCCGGGAGTGGAAGTAACATTAACATTGTAAATACCATATTCTTCCAGCATTTTTTCAGCAACTTCCCTGCCGGTAAATCCTGACCGTACGGGTATCCGGCTATATTTTTTAAACTTCGACTTCAGACGGTTACTAACTACCATCCCTAAAATCATAAAAAAGCCGATTATTATAAAAATTTCTATTCCTAATCCTGTTCCAAACATGATTATTATTTTATTTATATGTTATTAATTTTTTCAATTTACAATTTGTGAAAAATTATATGCAATTTCACATTTGCAAAGGTAGTCAAAAAACAAGCCATTTTGCTATTACCTGACATTTTGGCTGTTGTTAAAAATAGTTAATTCCTGATTAACTGCATCAGCAGCCAATAACTAAAAACACCGGGCAAGTAATTAATATCAAAGCTTAAAATATTATATTCAACAACCTGTTAACCAATGTATTTATCAAACAAAAGGCTTTTTTATTAAATAAACAAAAATTTAAAAGCTAAAATCTAACAGGAAATCAAAACTGGCGTGTGATTCTTTTATATTATAGGAGCAACGAACTCCAACGGTAAAAGGGTTAAAAAAACGGAAAATATGCATATCAGAATGAATGCTTAATCCTGCAACATTAAAATAGTCGGTTTTATCATTGAATGTTCCTATTGCATAATCATAAAACATATTTCCCCATATTCTTTTAATGTAAAACAGGTGAGGTATGCTAAGGTCGGGGTATAGCAGAGGCATGGCATATTCTGCGCTATATGATTGCAGTTGGTTATGATATTGCCCGTTTATACTCCTGGGGTATCTTATAAGATTTGGAAATATATAATTAATTGTGTTTTCGGTCAGTTTGCCTTCTTTTCTTTTTTGATAAGAAGCCGACAGCCTTAAGCTATGATGCCTAAAAAGTCCGGGCAGGTAATTTATCAGTCTTGCTGAAAATATTGAACCCATATCTCCATTTTCAAAGGGAGTGTGTCTGTAGTTAATGTCTATAAATTGTCCTTTGCGTGGCATGATGTCTCTTCGGACTGTGCGCTTATATCTGGATGCCGTAAACCTGTATTCCATACGGTGTATTTCATTATTTTTAAGAAAGCCGGGAGCGTCATCATCCATCTCTACATTCATAAATGCTGTTCTTACTAAAGGTTGTAGCCTGTAATGATATGTATTCCGTGAAAATGATAAAGGAATCCGTAAACTGCTTCCGATTATTGTTTCTCTCCATGGGAAGCTTTTCAGGGAGTCATTTATTTGATAGTAGCCTTTTCTGTTTCCTGTTTGCGCGTCTATATCTATAACGGGGTAAAAACCTTTATAGCTGTATTGGGCTTTCCAGGTGCCGGTTTTATCATTAACATCGTAAATGTATCCCAGATTGGCAAAAGAAGTGCTGAGCATATTTTGAAACATGACGGAAGCTCCGGGGTTAATTTCATAATTCGTTGCATCTACATAAGCTAAGCCCCAACTGTGGGGGTTGAACAAATTGGGTGTACGGTAATAAGGTTTTATATTGTGTTCAGATTGTTTTATATTGTTTTTGCTTACGATTGTACCTTCCTGGTTGGCAAGTTCTTCATGAAAACCAACAGAGTGATCTTCTATTTCGTCAACAATTGTTGTATCCAGATTATCAATGTGGGTTATGGTAGCTTGATGACCTTTGCTGGTATAATCAGACCATGCTATCAAATTTTTCTTTGGTGAAACTGCCGGTTGATAAGCCCCGAAAGTTGATGATACAATTTTGGAAACCTCGTTTTCGCTGCGATCATATAAATATAGATTGTCAATTCCTGAAAATGCTCCGCTGAAAATCACATTATCCTTAATGTAAACAGGATTGGTTATATTAGTGTAACCTGCGTGCCACAAGTCAGAAATAGTGTTTGTTGTTAAATCTATTTCCGAGATTCTTTTCCCATCTTCATTTTGCGCTATGAGTACAATTTTTTTACCTGAGCTGTGCCATGAAGGTGTAAGTAAAAAGTCGTTATCATTTATGGAAAAACTATGGATCTTATCACCCGAATTTATATCCAACACAGTCAGGTAAAACTTGTAGTCATCCGTTGTTTTTACAGCTGTGATTTTTGTTCCGTCAGGTGAAACTGCAGGTGCAAAAAGGCGTGATTTGCTTGTTAATCGTTTTTTATTACCCGATTCTATGTCAAAAATATGAATATTAGACCAGTTGCGATGTTCCCATCGCCAGTCGCGCTGATATTCTGTCCAGGCAATTATGCCGGCATTATAAGAAAAACTGTTTGGCAAATACCACCCGGGTGTGAATAAAATCTGTTCACTGCCATAGGATTTGATTTTTATAACTCTTGGTATATCACTTAATCCTGTTTTAAGAGCAATAAGTGTTTCTTCATCAACAAAATCAAGATGGTTGTAGTTAGTATAGAGGTCTTGTTCTTTGTTAAACACTTTTTTGCAAGTATAATTGATGCTTTTATATTGCTTATGCCATGCACTGTCAAGGTACTCAAAAGTATCATGGTATAGTTCTGTTTTATTTAAACCTGTGTAATTTTTTATACCTCTTGAGAAAGGAATTATTGAGTATGGTCTGCGCGCAACATTATCAAGTACACCGGCCCATATGTTTTTGCCATATTTTTTTCTGCTAGCTGCAACCATTTGATAGCCAAATTCATAATGGTTAGGTACATGATCTTTATAAGACCCAAAAACAGCTTTATCAAAGCTATATAATTCTTTTTCCAATATTTGAGCTCTTAGTCCTTTTTCAAAAGCAGGTAAGCGTCCTCGCCCTCCGAATGTAATTGCAGTTTCTAAAGCCACAGCATCGCCTTCCAATAACCAGGGTGGCACATATAGGCCCAAAACAGCTCCAATGGCCTGTTCTCCAAAAAGATAGTAGAGCAAGCGAGTAAGTCCCTGATTAAGTTTGTCAATTTGTACAACATGCCTGAACTCATGTACAGCAAGTCTTTCAAGCCAGTCGTGCGTGTCGTTGGTTTGAGGCGGATTTGTATACATCTCAATACGACGTGGAGCCCATGAAACAAAACCGTTTGAAACAACCGTTTGGTTATGTAAAATTACTGAAACCTTTACCGGTTCATGATCCAATGATTTTGAACCATATAAATACACGTGCTCAAGCACATCAGCAATGTGAGATGCTTTCTCTTCAAAACCTTCGGGAAAAATTACCTGGAAATTTTTTGTGTTTATTTGTTGCCATTTTATAGTACAAGGATCTTGTCCGGCTGAATAAAACTGGCTATATGTATTATAACAAGCCAGCCAAAGTGTTAAAATTAAAATATAATATCGCATTATTAAGTGTGATTATGTAATATTAAATACACAGCAGAAAAATGTTTTTTTATAGTTAAATATATTGGTTTTTTATAAAAAGATTAAACATTAGTTTATTTTACAACGAAAATAATAAGTTTAGACATACTTTTGAAAGCAATATTAACTTTTATAAGATTAAGAAAGTAAAAATCATTGCAGGATTTCGGCAAAATTTTTTACTGAAATATTAGATATGTTTTGGATTTTTTTTGCTATCATGATTGTTTATTAAAATAAATTGTTACTATATTTGCGGAAAAACATTAGAATAAACTAAAAATCCACAAACTTTTTATTTTACAGCTATTAAATATTTTTATTCAGAAATTGTATTTAATTAATTTCTAAAATTAGTTTTTTTTAAAAGGAGAAAACGTTTTAATTATTAAAAATCAAAATTTTGTTATTTTGAGAAGAATTTTAATGACAGCCTGTTTTTTGTCGGTTTTTTTGGTAGTATTCTCGCAACCTCCGGTAATTAGGCAAGATAATTTTAGTGTTGGAGGAGGTGTTTCATACAGGCATGGAATAAAGGAGGATTTTAGCCGTCCCGGGATTAACCTGGAATTTTATTATTTTTTGATGGATAATTTTAGAGGTGGTTTGGATTTGGCTTATTATGCTGAAGATATTGATTTATCAACATCTGCTTTTGAAGCCAATTTAAATGCGATTGTTAACTTTTCATCATTTGATGATTTTCTAATCTATGGGCTTTTAGGTGGACAATTTGCTTATATTGAGTATGACTGGGATGTAAATTTTGAGAAGGGTAAATATAACGGTATAGGTTTAAATATGGGTGCAGGTCTTGAATATATTATTGATAATATCATAATCCATGGCCAGCCTAAAGCAACACTATATTGCCTTGATACATTCCGTATAACTCCCAGCTATAGGCTTGGTGTGAGGTATGTATTCAATTAGTTTTGATTAATTATTTGTTTTTGCAATTTTTTTGATCAACCCTTTGAATATATATAATTGAAAAGGTAAAGTTGCTAACCAGTATATTCTTCCCAAAAGGCCTAATGGTCTGAAAGCAAATGTTTGATAAAGTTCGTTGTTTTTAATTTTAAATTCCAGCCATGCTTCACCGGGTTGTTTTATTTCAGCATAAAGCAACAATCGTTTTTCTTTCTTATCAGCAAGCAACACTCTCCAAAAGTCAAGTGAATCGCCGGCATGAAGGCTTTTTTTGCTTCTTCTGCCCCTGCGCAGCCCCACTCCTCCAAATAACTTATCAATAATTCCTCTTAACCTCCATAGCCAATTTGCATGATACCAGCCTGTTTTTCCTCCTATAGACCATATTCGTTCAAATACTAATTTTTCATTGCTTATAGTTTTTTGTTGTTTGTTTACAAAACAACCATGAGAAGGCATATTAATAAAACATGATATTCCTCTTCTGAGTTTACTGCCGGAGAGAGCATCAGTCCAACTTGACAGGACTTCTTCCTGCCTGATTTTATCAAAAGCCAGTTTAACGGCCTCTTTATATGAGATTAAATCTATTTTTATAATATTATTAAGATTATTATTACCGCAAATAACCTCCACATTCATGCTGTTGACAAGATTTGCAGCTAGCTTGTAAGAAGTGGATGTAATGAAATAAAGCATAAATGATGCTATTCGTGGAGTTAATATTGGGGCTACATAAACCCTGCGTTTTAAGTTTCTAACTTCTGCAAATTGAAGCAGCATTTCCTTGTAAGTTAATATATCAGGCCCACCTATGTCAAAACTTTGGTTGAAAGTTTTTTTGTTTAGTAAAACCCCTTTCATATAATGTAAAACGTTTCTTATGGCTATTGGCTGTGTTTTTGTTTTGATCCATTTTGGAGCAATGATTACAGGAAGTTTTTCAACCAAATCCCTGATAATTTCAAATGACGCACTTCCCGATCCTACAATTATTCCGGCTCTTAGCGTGGTTAAATTATAATTGCCTTGCTTTAAGGTATCTTCTACAGCTTTTCGCGAATGCAAGTGTTTTGATAACTTTTTATAATTTACAATGCCGCTCAGATAAACCACTTGCTTAACATCGGTATGATTCATGTATTCCCTGAAATTTTTTGCTGACTCCAGCTCCAGGGTTTCAAAATTATCAATTGACGAAGCCATGGAATGAATAAGGTAAAAGGCGACATCAATATCTTTAGGTATATTGTGAAGACTATTTTTATCTAAAAAATCAACCTCGATTACAGAAATGTTGTAGGAACTATATTGCTCATAATTAAACCTTTTGAAGTCACGAACACAACAAACAACTTCATGTTTTTCTGAAAGCAATACAGGGAGCAATCTTTTAGCAATATATCCGGTAGAGCCGGTTAAAAGAATTTTCATCGCAAGATTTTTTCAAAATTTACAAAATACAAAAAATCCCATTTTTTTCAAAAAATATAAGACAACTATTGCTAAGAAATCCATTAAAAATTTAAATTCAAAAATTTAAATATAATGTCATGAATATAGTTTTTTAGAATTTTTATCAGTTTTTTTATTATATGTGGATTATGGGTTTTATTCCAAACACATCAGGTTTTTTGGTATATATTGAGTCCCCTGTTAAAAACTCTTATATCATGCAAACTGTCGGCAGGTACCGGTTCATGATTACCTGTAATCATAAAACCTCCCGGTCGAATTTTTGTGGCAATCCGGTTGAATACTTCTATAGCTTTTTCCCTGGCAAAATACATTCCCACAATATTTTTGCAAAATACCAGGTCAAATTGTCCTTCGGGCATTTCTTTGCGTATGTCTTGCTTCATAAAAGTGACCATATTTTTTATGTTATTTTTCAGACAGTATTCTTCGTTTTGTTTAATAAAGTATTTTCTCAAATAATTTGCCGGCACATCTTTTACATTACCGGCAGGATAGCATGCGTTAGTCGCTCGTTCTAATAAATTATTGTTAGCATCGGTAGCTGCCAGTTGAAATTCTAAAGCTGGAAATTGATGTTTTAATTTTTGATCGTATAATATAGCAAGGCTGTAGGGCTCTTCACCTGAAGCACAACCCGCTGACCAGCATCGAAGGGGACGGTTTTTTTCAATAGCCCTGGCAGCAAGCTCCGGCAGTAACTTGTTACCCAACAATTCCCAGGATTTATAATCCCTGAAAAAACGGGATATGCTGATTTGCATCATGCTGTCAAGAATTTTCCACTCACCGGGATTCTTCGAAAGGTATTCCTTGTAACTGATTAAACCTCTTAGCTGCAGATATGATATGCGTGCATTAATACGTTTGCAAACTTGACGCTTAACTTTACGATAGCCTTCCCAGCGAAACCCGAGTTGAGGTAAAACCCATTTTAAAAATTCGGTGCAGTGGTTTTTGTTTGTCTTCATCCGGCAACGTGAATTAAATATTCTTTTTAATGATTATTAATTGAAATTAAATAAATTTTTTATCATCTGGAATTATCGTTCAATATATTTAATAGCAAAATATAAAAATACAAATTGCCTGTAACTTTTCTGAAATTATATACGTCATGTTATAAATTAATTCTTATATGTGTTATAAATAATATAAGTAAGAGCTTGTTGTTCAATATTTACCAACTAAACATATATATAGTAGTTATGATAAAAATATTAATAATTAATTTGTTTCTGTCAGCTATATTTTTTTCTCAAAATACAGCCAATGCCGGAAATTATACCAACAAAAAGTTTCCCGCTGAAGAGCTAATCGAAGATCTTGATTATTTGTTTGATAATCTTGAAGCAATACATCCCGACTTGTATTATTTTACTCCACAAAGAAAAATAGATTCGCTTAAAGCAGAAGTAGTCAAAGGACTGGATAAACCAATGACCCGGCTCGATTTTGCCAGAAAGGCTATACCACTGGTAGCAGCTTTGGGAGATGGGCATACAGCATTAGCTTTTCCTTCGGAAGAAAGGAATGAATATCTTGACAAAGGCGGCGGAATTTTTCCGTTTGATATAGTTATAAGAGAAAACAGATTGTTAATAACTTCAAACTGGAGCGATGACGAATCCATAGAAGTATTTTCAGAAATACTTTCAATCAATGGCATCTCTTCGGAAAGAATATTAGAAACCATGAGGCAATATGTAAGCGCCGAACTTGACCATTACCGTGATGTAAGGCCTGAAAGATCTTTCAGGCATTACTTATGGGCAATATTCGGTTTTGAGGATAATTATGAGTTGGTAATAAAAGATGAGGGAAATATAAAAACAGCTGAAATTAAAGGTATAACCAAGGAAGAACTTAAGGCTTTTCAGGAAAAGGAAGAAGAATCCAAGCCATATTATTCTTTCTATACATTAGAGGACAATACAATTGGTGTAATTGATTTTCGACGAATGCGGGATATAGACAATTTTCAATTGTTTCTTGATTCGACCTTCACAGTGATCAAGAAAAAAAATATCCAGCACCTAATCATTGATATCAGGGAAAATGGTGGTGGCAATTCTCGGCTGGCAAATATGTTATTTGATTATATTACAGATAATCCTTATAAGATGCTCAAACAAGTGGACTTAAAGATAAGCAAGAAAGTTAAGCAGCAGTCAAAACAAAATTTTCGAGACCAAATTGAATGGTATAAAAGACCATTATTTTATATAATGAGCCCGTTTAACAGGGAATTACGAACATTATTCTTTAGTAGACCAGGCACAATTGTATCACTAGAGGAAGGTAATAAAACAAAGCCTAAAAATATTGAGCCCAAGTTTACTGGCGATACCTTTTTGCTTACAAGCCATTATACATTTTCAAGCGCCAACATGTTAGCTGCAGCCTTTAAAGAATATGACATGGGAGTAATTATTGGTGAAGAAACCGGCGGTGTATTAAAAGCATTTGGAGACACCTTCCCTTTATGGTTGCCCAATACAAACCTTTACGCTCGCTGCTCATATAAAATATTTGTCCATCCGCCCTATGACGGGGAGGTTAGTGGAGTTATACCAGACATAGAAATTAAATCTTCAGCCGAAGACATTATAAACGAAAGAGATGTGGCACTCGAATATGTTATTGATCTGTTAAGAAAATGATTATTATTAAAAGAGTAGTTTTTTGTTTTCTTAGATTTTCACGGTAAATGCAACTTAAAGGGATTTAATTAAAATAGATATTTTCAAGAATGGGAAGAGGTAAAACCTCCTCCCATCTCTTGAAGGTTTTCATTAATTTTACCCCCTA
>PUKZ01000129.1 GCA_003550725.1 Bacteroidales bacterium
AAATTAAATCAGAATTAAAAGCGACATTGCAAATATTTTAGCCCTTGATGCGTAGTTTTGTGGTGGCGGAACCACAGCCTTGAATTTTTCAAACTTTTTTTTCAAGAAAAAAGTTTAAAAGGTTTTTTAAAAAACATAACTATTAAACATGGATGAACACCAGAAACAGCTATATTAAATGGTGCTAAAAAAGTTTTTGGTGTCCCAATGAGGAAACCAGGAAACAAAACCTTGATAAGATATTTTCTGTTTATATCAACTACACAAATAAACGATAAAAATCTTCCCCGTTAATCAAACATAGAACAGAGAATCAAAAGTGGGCGGAAAAATTTGTTTTGTTTGTAAAAGATCAGGAGAAGGGTGGCAAAATACTAAAAGAGCCCGGGCATATCCCCGTTATAAAACTTCGATAATCCTTATTTGGATAAAGTTCCTAAAGGTTTACAACATTAAAAAATATTTACTTGCTGAAAATCATTGCCGGGTGCTGGAGTATCAAAATTAAAATATTATCCTCCTATATTATTAAAAACGTTTACGTGGTTTTGGCTTCCATGCTCCGGTTTAGCCTTAACAGCCTTTTCAAAAGCTTCTTTTATACCTAATTGTCTGATATCAAATTCAAGATCAGAAAACAAGCAGGGCTTGACTTTACCATTACATGTTAATCTGATACGATTGCATTGTTTACAATTACCCCCTTGCCCTCCTTCAACGATACTAAAATTACCTTCTTCCAGGTTCATTTGCTTAATAAAACGAGGTTTAAGGTTGTTTTGCAGGCAATATTTTTCAACACTCAGGGCATCCGGCTCATCAGAACTCTCTTTAACAACACAGTTAATCTTTATAGGATCCAATCCATATTTTTTAGCTGCTTCTATCCCGGCAAACACCTTGTTTATATCCCCTACCCTTGTAAGATATCTGAATTTTTGAGGATCCACTGTATCGAGGCTTACATTAATCCTGTGCAAACCAGCCTCAGCAAGAGGTTTTGCATATTCCTCCAATAAAATACCATTTGTGGTCAGAGAAAAATCTTTAACTTTACCCGTATTACTGATCATATCTACGAGCTTAATAATATCGTGTTTTACGAGAGGTTCACCCCCGGTAAGCCTAACTTTGTCAATACCAAGGTTGGATGCAACCGTCACAATCTCACACAATTCTTCAAAAGAAAGTATCTCGTTTTTTGACAGTAACTTTATTTCATTACCTGTAACACAATACAAGCATCTGAGGTTACACCGGTCAGTAACAGAAATACGCAGATAATTTATTTTACGGTTAAAACGGTCTAACATTTATCAATTCACCTTTTTTTATTTCATAAACACCTTTTTGTATCCCAATCATACCATAAGATTCGGAAATTGCATGAATATGACCCGAACCGTGATATTCGGTTGGTGAAACTTCTCCCTTGTTGTTAATAACAACCGGTATCCATGCAATTCGGTCAGCTTTTTTCCGTTTATAATCAACCTTCATTGGAAGTTTTACCTCAAGGGGTTTAAAATCATAGCCCATTAATTTGAATAAAAATGGCTTAACTATCAATTCAAAAATTATAAAACTTGACACAGGGTATCCCGGTAAACCAAAAATGTATGAGGAGTTGGTTTTACCGAATATGGTTGGTCTACCCGGTTTAACAGCTACTTTCTGAAAAAGTATTTCTACGCCACTATCTTTCAGCACATTGGGAACAAAATCAAAATCGCCCACAGACACTCCACCGGTTAACATAACCACATCATTCTCACAAAGTGCCTTACCTAAAGTTAGATTAGTTTCTTCTTCATCATCGGGTATTATTCCTCCATATACAGGATAACAACCCGTATTCTCAACCTGTGAAATAAGCTGATAACTGTTTGAATTACGTATTTGGCCTTTACCGGGTGTAATGGAGGGCTCAACCAATTCATCGCCGGTTGAAAATACAGCTACTTTAGCCTTTTTAGCTAAAAGCGGTTTAAGGCAACCTACCGACGACATTATAGCGATTTGTTGTGGTTTGATAAGAGTGCCTTTCTTCAGGACAATATCGCCTGCTTTTACATCTTCGGCTTGATAAGCTATATTGCGAGCTGTTTTTTTGCCCTTAAATTTTATAACCCCGTTTTCAACCGATTCTGTATCTTCTATCATTATCACAGTATCAGCTCCATGAGGTACAGGCGCACCTGTCATAACCTTAACAGATTCACCCCCGGTAACTTGCCTGGAAGAAACTTCTCCGGCAGCAACTGTTTCAACAACTTTTAATTGACTGCCAAGATCTTCCATACGACATGCATACCCATCAACAGCAGCCTTGTTGAATGGAGGCATATCAACATCTGATATAACATCTTCGGCCAGTACCCTATGCAACGATTGCCTGAAATCAACCCTTTCGGTTCCAAGAAAACAAGCATTTTCAAGAACCTTATTTTGCGCATCTTCAAATTCTATCATTTAATAAGCCTTTAAATAAATATTTGATTAAATTAAAAGCAAAAACAACTATTAAAATTTATAAACCAACATGTCTGTTCGTATGAAAAAAAAATGCAGATAATTGCTTTTAAAATATAAAATCAGGCAACCTTCAATCGGCTAATATTAGTTTTATCTAATTGTTTCTTGGCATAATCCTTATCAATATGAAGTTTTTCCTGCTTTTCATACGAAGGTATATCATACATAGCATCTATCATAATAAGTTCACAAATTGACCTCAATCCTCTTGCGCCTAATTTAAACTCCACAGCCTTATCTACAATATAATCGAGCACCTCATCATCAATAGTAAGCTTGATGTTATCCATTTCAAACAATTTTTTATATTGATTTATCAGGGAGTTTTTCGGTTCGGTTAATATTTGTCTTAGTGTATCTTTTTCAAGTGGATTAAGGTGAGACAATACAGGAAGCCTTCCAACCAGTTCCGGTATCAATCCATAACTTCTCAAATCCTGCGGAGCGATATACTGCAGAATATTATCCCTGTCAACGACCTCCTGTTCGCGGTTCAAGCCATAACCAATAAGGTTTGTCTGTAACCTGGAAGATATTTTCTTTTCAATACCATCAAAAGCACCACCACAGATAAACAAAATGTTCTGTGTATTTACCTGCACCATTTTTTGTTCAGGATGTTTCCTGCCACCTTGAGGAGGTACATTAACAGAAGCTCCCTCAAGTATTTTCAGCAATGCTTGCTGAACACCTTCACCTGAAACATCCCTTGTCAAAGAAGGATTATCGCTTTTACGGGCAATTTTATCAACCTCATCAATAAAAATAATACCTCTTTCGGCAGCCGCAACATCATAATCAGAAACCTGCAACAACCGAGCAAGAATACTTTCTACGTCTTCACCAACATAACCTGCTTCAGTAAGCACAGTAGCATCAGCAATACAAAAAGGAACCTGTAGCATATGAGCAATAGTTCTTGCAAGTAAAGTCTTACCTGTGCCGGTCTCCCCTACTAAAACAATATTGGATTTTTCAAGCTCAACATCATCTTTACTAGATTCTTTTTTGCTGGAATATAAAATTCTCTTGTAATGATTATAAACAGCAACAGATAATACCTTTTTGGCATTTTCCTGGCCGATAACATATTGATCAAGATGGTCTTTTATTTGGAAAGGTTTAAGAAGCTTGAATGACGGTATTTTATTCTTTCCCCGGGCTATTTTTTCTTCGGAAATAATATGTTGTGCCTGCTCCACACAGCGTTCACAAATGTGAGCCGAAGTGCCAGATATCAATATATCTACACTCTTTTCCTCACGACCGCAAAAAGAACATTTACGTGATTCCTTAGTCATTATTACTATATTATGATTAAGTTATATTATATATATTTAACATAAAAATAATAAATTTATTTTAATTATAACCAACATCCATTAATGATCAACATCTATAAATAAAAGTATGTTTTTAGGTTATATTTAAAACATATTTATTTTAACTAAAACCCGGTTAATAACATTATAACAAAAAAAACTATTTTTTGTTTGTTGTCAAAACCTCATCTATCATTCCATAATTTTTAGCTTCTTCGGCAGTCATCCAGAAATCACGATCCGAATCATTCCATATTTTATCATATGTTTGATTAGTATGCTTAGCAATAATTTGATAAAGCTCTTCTTTTATTTTAAGTATTTCGCGGGCTGTGATCTCAATATCAGAAGCTTGTCCCTGGGCCCCTCCCATGGGTTGATGTATAAGTATTCGCGAATGTTTTAATGCTGTTCTTTTTTCGGGAGTTCCGGAACAAAGCAATACGGCACCCATTGATGCAGCAATACCGGTGCATATTGTAGCAACATCAGGTTTTATATACTGCATAGTATCATAAATGCCTAAACCGGCATAAACTGTCCCCCCTGGAGTATTCAAATAAATCTGTATATCCTTTTTAGGATCTGCTGACTCCAGAAATAACAATTGTGCCTGGATGATATTGGCAACATAATCATTTATAGGAACACCCAAAAAAATTATCCTGTCCATCATCAAACGGCTAAAAACATCCATTGTAGCAATATTCAGCTGACGCTCTTCAATAATGGTCGGACTTATATAATTACCCTGAACCGAAGAGTAATTATGCAAAGTCATGCTACTTATGCCATGATGTTTAGTGGCATATTTATTAAATTCATCTTTGTAATTCATTGGTTTATTTTTTTACTAGTAGAATTTATTGTTGATTATCTTGATTGTCTTTATTGTTTTGTTTTGTTTTATATTTTTCCTGCACTAAGTTAACAAATTCATCAAAAGAAATCTTCTTTTCTTTAATTTTTAAATTACTTTTATATAGATTAATAAGTTTATCGTCCATAAGTTTTTGAGAAACCTTATCAGTTTCTTCCTTTTTTCCCATGATATTATTGACAAAATTTTCAACCATTTCTTCTTCGGGATTTTGCTGCCCATATTGTTTTAACTGCATCTTAACATATTCCCTCAAATGGTTTTTCAACTCTTCATCGGTTATTTTAAGATTATGGTCTTCTATGAGTTTGTTTTCCAAAAGTTGCATTTTTAATGAATCCGAATAATTATCAAAGTCAGCTTCAATTTTTTCCCTGGTCAAATCTTTTTTATTTGACTCCATGAGCCATTCCTTTATAAATTCTTCAGGAAGCTCAATATTTGCTTCTTTCAATAGTTTTTCGCTTACCTCGTTTTTAAAATGCTTATCAACTTCGGCTTGATATTGCATACTAATCTGCTCACTCAACAAATCTCTTAATTCAGCTTCAGTAGTTATTTCTTTATCGGGTGCAACTTTTTTAAAAAATTCCTCATTCAAATCTGAAGGTTCTATCCTTGATATTGTTTCAACAGTAAACCTGAACAAGGTTCCCTCGGGAGGAAGTTTATCTTGCTCTGTTTCAACAATTTTTGCCGCTTCGGTTTTTGATTGAAATGCTTTATTCAGGTCAAAAATAATTTCATCACCAACTTTTCTGGATAAAAAACGGCTCTTAATATCTTGGTCTTTAATATTATTTATGTGTATTGTAGGTTTATTGCTCAAACCATCACTGGCAATTGTTTCGCTGTCATCCATCTGGATCAGTTCACCAAAAACAGCATCATGCTCATCAGATTCTTCGGGATTAATGATTTTTCCGTATTGACGGCGCAAATTATCAATTTGCTCGTCTATTATTTTATCGTCAACTTTTATTTTATGATAGTCAACTTCTATGTTTTCAGATAATTCAAGATTAATATCAGGTGCAAAGCCTATAGAGTATTGAAATTCAAACTCTTTTTGGTTGTCCCAGTCAATGGCTTCATTTTGTTCTTTTACAGGTATAGGATTACCCAATATTTTGAGCTCATTGTCTTTGATATAATTATAAACGGCTTCAGCAAGAATTTTATTAACCTGTTCTTTAAGAACATTTTTGCCATGGAGTTTTTTGACTAAGCCCATTGGTACTTTCCCTGGCCTGAATCCGGGCATTTGGGCTTTTTTTTGCAGATCTTCCAACGCGTTATCGACTTTTTCCTTATAATCATTTTCATCAATTTGCACCTTAATAACTCCGGCAAGATCACTGGTATTTTCATGGAAAATATTCATATATCATATATTATTTAAGATAGTGCTACAATTTAATTATATTCAAGACTAATAAATAAGAATATTTCTTAATTTATGTAAAAAAGAAAAATTTTAATAATGTCTAAATAACTTTTTTATGATAATTTAACATAAATATAAAAAGCTATTTTATATGAATAACAATAGAGGATTAAATATTATTCCAAACGATAAAGAACTAAACATATAAATAAAAACAACCCCTTAAAAGGGGTTATTTTTTTCCTATTATACTTATATAAGTGCGGATGGAGGGAGTCGAACCCCCACGCCTTGCGGCACTAGATCCTAAGTCTAGCGCGTCTACCAATTCCGCCACATCCGCGCAGGTTTTTCCAAAACCAGGGTGCAAATATACAATTTTTTTAATGAAATAAACACATACTCTTATATAATGATAGCTATAGTAAAAATATTAAAAAAAGCCACTTCATTAATTGAAGCAGCTTTTTTTAAAAGGTCATATTACAGACCCAATCGTTGAATTCTTTTTAAATTTAAACTATGCGAGCTTTACGTTAGCTGCGTTCAAACCTCTTCTGCCTTCTTCCAACTCGAAGGTAACTTCATCACCTTCTCTGATCTGATCAACAAGACCTGATGCATGCACGAAGAATTCTTTGTCTGACTCTGAATCTTTAATAAATCCGAATCCTTTTAGTTCATTAAAGAACTTTACTGTTCCAGTTTTCATAAAATATAAAATGTAATGTGTATTAAATTTGGCATTGAAGCCGCAGATTTGAGATGAAACCATTCTTTAAGGAGGGTAATTCAATATTCAAACATGCGAAAAAGCAATACCGTTTTTTTATCAGGGCAAAGATAACTTAAAATATTAAAATTCAAAAAAACAATCAAATATATTTTTAACCGTTCAATTTTGTTAATTTTGCACAGTCAATTTTTAAAATTATTTGTAATCAATTTATTACACATTTTTTTATATAAATTTACTGTCTAAATTAAATATGAAACCAACGGGAATACATATCGCAGGTGAACTTAAAAGTGGATTATTTGAAGTTTTAAACAACTGTAATAAACTTGAAGAGATAATTCATAATGCAATAACTGACTCAGGTATGTCGGTAGTCAGCATCGCGTCGCATAATTTTGATCCCATTGGTACTACGGTTGCTGCTATTCTTAGCGAATCTCATGTTGTTATTCATACATATCCGGAGTCTAAACATGTATCGGTAGACATTTTTACATGTAACTATAATCCTGATTCACCAAGGCGTTTATTTGATTTTTTAAAAAAAGAATTGAATGCTGTTAAAATAAAATACAAAGAATTATTACGTGGAGACATTCTTGACATAAAAGAAACAAACATGTTTACCACATCTGGCGGCAGTGGTTTTGAAATCCGCTATGAAGTAGCTCGTGTTATTTTTAGCACAAAATCCGATTATCAACAATTGGATATTATTGAAAACCCTGTATTCGGTCGGATGTTATTTCTGGACAATGACCTGCAGATAGCAGATTCAGATGCGCATATTTACAATGAAGCTATGATAGCTCCCTCCAGGGATCTGAAAACAATAAACAACTCTCTAATACTAGGAGGAGGCGATGGTGGCATAGCAAATCAATTGCTTAAAGAAACAAATTGCCAAATTACTCTTGTTGATATAGACCCGATAGTTATAGAAGCCTGCAAAAATCATCTTACCAAGGTATGTGGTAATGCTTTTGATAATGAAAGAGTTAAAGTTGTTAATGAAGATGCTGAAAAGTTTATGTATTCCAAAAATAGCTTTGATGCAATATTTTACGACCTTTCAATGCACCCGGAAGCTTTTTCCATAAAAGACAAGAAAACATACATGTTGGATCTGTTCAACTCTATAAAAAAAATCCTTAAAAAAGGAGGTGTATTAACAATGCAATGTTGTTCGGCTTTTGACCATGAGACAATAAATATGTTAAATGATATGCTGCCAGGGTTTTTTAATAATATTAATTACAATGAAGTCTTTATTCCATCTTTTTGTGAACCCTGGATATTTGCCTCGGCTAAAAATTAAAAGATCTTAAATTTCTACATTGAAATTTAATAAACAGCAAAATAATATCAAAATACACTCATTGCTTGCCAAATATCATCATTATGGCACATCATTTGCTTGCAAAGTATTTATTAGTAAGAAAAATCAAATTTTTCAAAAATATAATGAATTAAACCATTAGTTGACTAATCATTATTTTATGTTAGATTGATAATTTAAAATTTATAAAAATATCCTTTCTTTGAACAATAAAGTTTTAAATTTTATCATATTAGTTTTAAAATAATATTTACCGATTAAAGAGAGCAAATTCCTGATATTATTTCTAAACAATTATTAAATTTGCATAAGCAATAAAACTATCAGATTTTGTTTTTAATATAATTAACTTCTTTTATATACCATAAAAAAATTAATAACCCGAAATGATCAAAAACTTTTTGTTACAGGTTCAGTTACAAAACCAGGAAGAAGTAGCAGACACATTAGCTGCAGCAGAAGCTCCTGCCGAAGAAAGTATTTCAGTATTGAGTCTTGTATTTCAAGGCGGTATTATTATGATACCACTTGCAATAATGTCGATTATAGCTATTTATATTTTCATTGAAAGATATTTAGCTATAAGCAGGGCCTCTAGCGAAGAATCTAATTTTATGAACAATATTCGTGATTTTATTCATGAAGGACGTGTTGACTCAGCAAAATCGCTTTGCCGCAATAATAATTCCCCTATTGCCAGTATGATTGGAAAGGGTCTGGCTCGTATAGGGCGTCCATTAAACGATATTAATGCAGCCATTGAAAATGTGGGTAAGCTGGAAGTAACAAAGCTTGAAAAAAATATAGCGGTTTTAGGAACTGTTGCAGGTGCTGCACCAATGCTCGGCTTTCTTGGAACCGTAATCGGAATGGTAAGAGCATTTTATAACATGGCAATGGCTGGAGGCAATATAGATATAAGTCTGCTTGCCGGTGGTATATATGAAGCTATGATTACTACTATTACAGGCTTAACAGTTGGAATAATAGCATTTATTTGCTATAATATACTCGTTGCAAGGATTGAAAAAGTAGTTTTTTTACTTGAAGCAAAAGCCACAGAATTTATGGATTTGCTTCATGAACCGGCATCATAAAAAATAATGATATCATGGCAATTAAACCCAGAAATACACGTAATCTTTCATTTAACATGGCGTCAATGACCGACCTGGTATTTTTGTTATTAATATTTTTCATGCTCATATCAACATTAGTAGCACCCAGCGCCATTGATTTATTGCTGCCTGAAAGTGAAGGTCGTACAAGAGATCAGGAAACAATACGTGTTTCTATAAATGAAAATAACGATTATTTTGTTAACGGCAACCCCGTAGACATGGACGGTTTAAAATCCGGGTTGGTAAACGGACTTGACAAACAGATTGATGCATCTGTAGTTTTAGAATCTGACAGAACTGTATCTGTTCAACACATTGTGAATGTTATAAATGTGGTTAATGATATTAACAAATCTAATAATACCAAACACCAGGTAATTTTAGCAACTCAACCACCGGGATAATGGATAAAAAAAACAAAAAAGACAATGCTAAAGCAATGACAGGAACTATCCTGATTCATTTGGCATTAATATTAGGCTTTATGTTTTTTAGTCTTTCCAAACCCTCACCACTGCCCGAGGATGAAGGAGTAATTGTTGACCTTGGTTATTATGATGAAGGATCGGGGCGGGTACAACCTATGTCTGCAGCACCTCCTTCAAGCTCCGTCGAACCTTCACAAACAGAAACGGCTGAAGAAGAAGTTGTTACTCAAACCATTGAGGAAACAATAAGTATGCCTGATACCGATGACCCATTTACCCCAGAAGATGACCAGGTAGCTGAACACAAGGAGGAGCAAACTATTGATTATGATGAGCCTGCTGAACAGGAAGAACCCGAACCTACTCCCGACCCCGATGCAATGTTTCCGGGAAGTGATGAACGTGAAACCACTGCAGAAAGCAAAGGTGAAACCGGTGAAACCGGCTACCAGGGAAAACCGGAAGGAGAAATTGGCGGAGAAGGTGAAGCTGGCCAGGGAGATGGAGTAGAGTTTAGCCTTACAGGACGAAAAGCAACATACCTTCCAATGCCCGAATATACTTCGCCCGAAACCGGGCGGGTTGTAGTTTCTATTACTGTTAACAGGCAAGGAGAAATAATAAGAGCTAACGCCGGAGCAAGGGGTACAACAACATCAAATCAAACACTTTGGCGACTGGCTAAAGAAGCCGCTCTAAAAGCAGAATTTGACATAAAAAAAGATGCACCCGATCAACAGCGCGGCACCATAACATATAACTTTATCAGACAGAACTGATCAATGCAGTATCCAGAAGTTATACAATACCTCTATAGCCAACTGCCAATGTTTCACCGGGTCGGACCGGCTGCATATAAATCTAACCTCAATAATACTTTGGCAATAAGCAAATACTTTAAACAACCCGAACGTAAATTCAAAACAATACATATTGCCGGCACCAACGGAAAAGGATCAACAGCACATATTATCGCTTCAGTTCTGCAGGAAAAAGGATTGAAAACAGGATTATGCACTTCCCCCCATTTAAAAGATTTTAGAGAACGTATTAAAATAAACGGGGAAATGATTGACAAAGATTATGTATGCAGCTTTATAAATAACAATATTGAATTCATAAACCAAATTGAACCGTCATTTTTTGAATTAACTATTGGAATGACGTTTAAATACTTTGCAGATAAAAAAATTGATGTAGCTGTTATTGAAACCGGTATGGGTGGCAGGCTCGATTCTACAAATATTATTAACCCGGTTGTATCTGTTATAACAAACATAGGACATGACCACACAAACTTATTAGGAACAACTATAGAAAAAATTGCTGTAGAAAAAGCAGGTATAATAAAACCGGAAACACCTGTAGTAATTGGGCAAACACAAAAAACTATTTCTGATGTTTTTATTGAAACAGCAAAAAATAATAATAGTCCGCTTTTTTTTGCCGATCAAAATTATTCCGTGGATCAACTATATGAAAATAAAAATGTAGTGAGAGATCATTACAAGTATATTGTTAAAAACAACACAAAAACTTATCACCTTGAAGCTGATTTAGCAGGTGCTTACCAGGCTCAAAATATAGCAGCTGCATTGCAATGCTTCGAAGTACTGAAAAGTTCTAAAAAAATAAATATTACAGAAAAACAAATTGAAGCAGGATTAAGAAATGTCAAAAAAAATACCGGCTTAAAAGGAAGATGGCAAATATTAGATGAAAAGCCATTGACAATATGCGACACCGGCCATAATCCGGAAGCAATTAATATGATAATACAAAATATAAAAAATCTTTCATTTGATAAATTGCATTTTGTTATTGGTATAATGAATGATAAAAATGTTGATGATATATTAATGCTACTACCTAAAAATGCAACGTATTACTTTACTCAAGCCAAAACACCCAGGGCAATGAATGCTGATGATTTAAAATCGCATGCAAAACAATACAAATTGAGTGGCCAACCATTCGACTCGGTCGATAAAGCTGTTAGCTTTGCCAAAAGAAAAGCAAAAAAAGATGATTTAATATTTATAGGTGGCAGCACATTTATTGTAGCAGAAGCTATTTAAATGCTATTAAATAAATAAAAAAACCAAGCGAAGCGGAGTAATACTCAGCCAGCCTGGTTTTTTACTAAATAAATACATTTTAATATATTAATCTATTTCTTCTTCCGCCTCCTCTTCTATTTCTTCTTTTTCTTCTTCAAGAATCACTTCAATTTCATCTTCATCAAGATCCTTTTCTTCCATCAATTCCTTCTTGCGTTCAGCAATTGCCCTTTCACGAGCCCTATCACGCATAAGTTGCTGTACATACGCTTGCAATTCAGTATCCTCGCGATAATCATTAAGAATCTCCTGGTATAAATCAGAACTTAATTGATGTTCTGCAAGTATAGCATCTGTCATGCCTCTCATTTGCTGACGAAGTTCAGTAATTAATGGAGCAGCTTCATTGAATGCTTCTATCTCTTCATTAGAATAACCCGCATCATTTAAAGCACCAATCTCAGAAGCCCTGGCTATCTGTTGAAAACGATCCATCGTCAAACCAACATCTTCAAGCACTTTATCAATATCCTCATTAACTTCTCTTCTTAATTCACTAATCTCGCGATTAGCATCAACAAAACTCAATAAACTCTCATCCTCATATTTAAATTCTTCTCCATTATTTTCTTTGGGTTCATCAAGAAAAGTATTTGCCTGTGAATTAAGACCAAAAAATAACAAAGCTGCCAAAATTAACAACCATGAATGTAATTTCACTTCTTTTGAAAACATCATTGTATTTCGTTTTAAAGATTTATTAAATATTATTATTTTTAATTAACTGACAAAAATAAAAATTATTGGCTTTTTATTTAATACAAAATTACAAGAAATTATTCATAATCAGACATTAAAAAAATAAAATTATTTATGATTTTTGTATCAGTTATTTAATTAATTCCTAACAAAGGTAATGCCAAAACTTACTGTTAATTTATTGGCTTTTAAAAATATAGAATTATATGTTTTTGCAGGTCATACTATCGGCCAATGCAGCTTTATCTAATCTATAATAATTTAGGATTATACAATATTAGCTACTGATAAATATTTTTTGTATTAAATACTTTAAAACATTTCCTGCCAACCTCATGGATTAAAAGTAAATTTGTTATATTTGACATTAATTAAAATAGTTTAAAAACAAAAACACAAAAAATAAAAAATGAGAAAACAACTTGTAAAGTATCTTTGTTTATCAACAATGCTTATACTGATATCCTTTTTATCATATGGATATGAAGACGCACGCATGATGCGATTTCCTGACATCAATGGAGATCAGATTGTATTTGTTTATGCGGGTGATATATGGACTGTTAGTTCCGGCGGCGGCGATGCCCGTCAGCTGACATCCCATGATGGCCTGGAACTTTTCCCAAGAATTTCGCCTGATGGTCAGTGGATAGCTTTTTCTGCTGAGTATACCGGAACCCGCCAGGTTTATGTAATGCCGGCAGAGGGTGGTACTCCAAAACAACTGACCTATTACAATGATGTGGGCGAGATGGCTCCAAGAGGTGGTTTTGATAATGTAGTTATGGGCTGGACTTCCGACAGCAAAGAAGTACTTTTCAGAAGTAACCGAACACCCTATGGAAAGAGAATGGGGAATTATTACACTGTAAATATTGAAGGAGGTATGGAAGAGGAATTACCTATTCCCCATGGTGGTTTTGCTGATCTTTCGCCGGATGACTCAAAAATAGCATTCACCTACGTTGACCGTGAATTTAGAACCTGGAAGCGACATAAAGGTGGAAGAGCATCCGATCTTTGGATATACGACCTCGTTGAAAATACCTCGGAACAAATAACCGATTTTAATGGTACCGATCATATACCCACCTGGTACGGCGATAAGATTTATTTTGCATCAGACCGTGATTTGAGACTCAATATACACAGCTATGATGTTAATACAGGAGAAATAGAGCAACTAACCTTTCACGAAAAATTTGATGTGATGTGGCCAAGCGGCACCAATGATAAGCTGGTTTACGAAAATGGCGGACATCTGTATAAAATGGATTTAAATACTGAAGAAGAACAACGCGTAGAAATAAATATACGCTATGACAATCCGCACACTATACCACATTACAAAAATGTAAAAGAACACATTCACAGTATGGCTATTTCACCATCAGGCAACAGGGTTCTTTTTGACGCACGGGGAGACATATTTTCAGTACCCGCAGGCGAAGGTACAATTCATAACCTTACAAATAAGCAAGGTGTAAGAGCTGTTTACCCAAGATGGTCGCCTGATGGAAGATGGATAGCTTATTACAGTGATGAAACAGGAGAATACGAAGTTTACCTCATCGAAAATAAGGAAAATGCTCAGCCAAAAAAAATAACATCGGGCTCAGAAGGGTGGAAATACCCGGCCAAATGGTCGCCTGACAGCCGTTACCTGGTATTTTTTGACCGCAGTATGAAGCTTCAATTGTTGGATGTAAAAACAGGAAATATCAACGTAATTGATACACCGGGATCAATAGAGTTAAGACAATTTGACTTCTCTCCTGATTCTAAATGGATAACTTATACAAATACCAATCCTAACAACCAAAGCTCCATATTTGTTTACAACATAGAAACGGAAGAAAATCATCAGCTGACTGACTATACTTTTTCTGATCAAAATCCAGTTTTTTCCAAAGACGGTGAGTATATATTCTTTTTATCCAATCGAGACTTCAACCTGAGATTTTCCGATTTTGAGTTTAATTATTTGTATGACAGGGCAACCCGAATATATGCATTACCATTAACTGAGGATAGCCCGAGGCTTTTTGAACCAAAGGAAACCACTGAAGAAAAGGGAAGGCCGGAAGGAGATGATTCAAATCCTGATTCAGGTAATGAAATAAATGTTAATATAGAACCCGAAAACTCTAATCGGCGAATTGTTGCTTTTCCGATGCCTGCGGGCAGTTACTGGAACCTTCAGCCTGTAGAAGGTGGCCTGGTATTCTTTAATAATGCCGGGATGAACCTTTTTAATCTTGAAGCACAACAAGAGCAACTAATAATGGAAGGCATACGTACAGGTGTTGTATCAGCCGATGAAAATAAATTTTTATACCAATTCAACGACGATTATGGTGTTGCGAATCTTGAGCCTGATAAAGATGTGGGTACGGGAAAACTGGATCTTGAAAAGTTAGAGATGCGTGTAGACCCACGTGCCGAGTGGGAACAAATATTCAAAGACGGCTGGCGCATTTTCCGCGATTTCTTCTATGTCGAAAACATGCATAATGTAGATTGGGAAGGATATTATGACAAATATTCCGAACTACTGCCCTACATTAATCATCGTTTTGACCTTGATTACCTCTTAGGAGAAATAATTTCTGAAGTCAATGTGGGTCATGCTTACGTTGAGTATGGTGATTTTGAGACGGTTGACCGGGTTGAAAACGGCTTGCTGGGAGCAAAGCTGAAAGCTGATCAACAAAATAATCGTTATATCATAGAAAAAATTTATGAAGGCGAAAACTGGGATGAAGATCGTCGTTCTCCATTAACAATGCAAGGAATAAATATTCAAGAGGGAGAATATATTATTGCAATTGAAGGTAATGATGTGACACTGGAGCATAATCCCTATAAATTTTTGGAAAACAGGATTAATACAGCCACACGTATTACCGTAAACGATAGTCCGGATAGAGATGGAGCACGCACATACACCATTCATCCTATTGAGAGTGAGTTAGAATTAAAATATCTTGACTGGGTTAATACTCGGCGCGAAATGGTTGAAGAGTTGTCAGACGGTCGTATTGGTTACTTTCATGTACCTAATACAGCTTTTGAAGGAAACCGTGAATTGCACAGAGGTATGTATGCTTATCATGACAAAGATGCACTTATAATCGACGAGCGTTTTAATGGTGGTGGGTTTATTCCTGACAGAATGATTGAACTACTTGAAAGGGAAACACTTGCATACTGGTACCGCCAGGGATTTGACCCGATGAGAACACCAGCAATAGCACACGATGGTCCAAAAGCGATGCTTATAAATCAATTTGCTTCTTCGGGAGGAGATGCTTTACCTTACTTTTTCCGGAAAAAGGAACTAGGAACAATTATAGGGACGCGCACCTGGGGAGGATTGGTTGGAATGACTCAAAATGCTTCACTGGTAGATGGAGGTTACATTGGTGTGCCCCGCTTCGGTATATATAACCAGGAAGGTGAATGGATAATTGAAGGTGTGGGTATTTATCCTGACATAGAAGTGGTAGATGACCCGCATAAGATAGCCAGGGGAGAAGACCCGTCACTGGAAAGAGCTGTAAAAGAACTAATGGAAGAACTTGAAGAAGACCCTCCTGTTGAATGGAAAACACCCGAGCCTCCGGACCGTTCAGAATGGATAGAAATAGAGATCGAATAAAAACGGTTAATAAAATAAAAAAAGCCTTCAGAAAATTTTCTGAAGGCTTTTTTTTAACCAAAAGGTATTATAATAACCTTATTGGGCTGATATTATGATAACTATTCAACAAAATTTATTTCAGCATACTTCTTGTACGTGTTAAATCTTCTTTTAGCATCCAACTCGGCTGTTTCGAAAAGCTGCTTAGCTTCCTCAGGAAAGCTCTTCATTAATGAGCTGAACCTAACTTCAGAATTAAGGAAGTCTTTGAATTTGCTCCAATCAGGTTCTTTTGAATCAAGCTGGAACGGGATTTTCCCTTTTTTTTCCAAAAGCGGGTTAAATCGATAAAGATGCCAATAGCCACTTTCAACTGCATTTTTCATTTGATTTTGAGTCTGGCTCATTCCTTTTCTTAAACCATGGTTAATACAGGGAGCATAGGCTATTATTATGGATGGCCCGTCATAAGCTTCAGCTTCACGAACTGCTTTCAGGAACTGGTTTTGACTTGCACCCATGGCTACTTGCGCTACATATACATAACCATATGACATTGCCATAATTCCCAGGTCTTTCTTGCGAATACGCATACCTGCTGCAGCAAATTTAGCCACAGCACCCACAGGTGTTGATTTAGATGCCTGGCCACCCGTATTAGAATAAACTTCGGTATCAAGAACAAGCATATTGACATTTTCTCCTGTAGCTATAACATGGTCAAGCCCGCCGTATCCAATATCATAAGCCCAGCCATCACCTCCAACAACCCAAACAGATTTTTTGATCAGATACTGTTTTAGTTTTAAAATTTCATTAGCTATTGGATGTTTTTCTTTCTCAAGACATTCTATAACTTTTTGAGATACCTCTTCTGATTTTTTAGAATCTTCCTTGTTATCTATCCAGTTTTTAAAAGCTTCTTTGGTTTCGCCTGAAAGGTCACTATCCATATGCTCTTTCATTAACCTTTCAATTCTATTGCGAAGTTTATTAACACCACTGGCCATGCCAAAACCGTATTCGGCATTATCTTCAAAAAGAGAATTAGCCCAGGCAGGCCCTTTGCCATTGTGATTAACCGTATATGGTGTAGCAGGTGCCGAACCACCAAAAATAGAAGAACATCCGGTAGCATTAGCTATCATCATCCTGTCACCATAGAGTTGTGTAATTAATTTAATGTAAGGCGTTTCGCCGCAACCTGCACATGCTCCGCTAAATTCAAATAAAGGCTGTGCAAATTGGCTATTCTTGACCGATTGCTCTTTATCAAGGTAGGTATCTTTATAGGATACATTTTTAACAAAATGATCCCAACGTTCATTTTCTATCATTTGACTTTCCAAAGATTTCATAACCAAAGCCTTTGTTTTAGCAGGGCAGGTCTCAACACAGTTGCCACAGCCGGTACAATCAAGCGGGCTGATTTGTATTCTATATTTAAGACCTTCAAGCGACTTACCCCTTGCATCCAGCACTTCTGTGCCTTCAGGCATGTTTTTAACTTCCTGCTCATTTAACAAGAAAGGACGGATAACAGCATGCGGGCAAACATAAGCACATTGATTACACTGAATGCAATGTTCAGGTTGCCATTCAGGAACATGAACTGCAATACCACGCTTCTCATAAGCAGTGGTGCCCTGGGGGAAAGTTCCGTCTTCCCTGCCCAGAAATGCACTTACAGGCAACGAGTCGCCCTTAAGAGAATTGATAGGATAAACAATATCCCTTATAAATTCTGGAAGATCCTTATCTTCCTCTTTTTCTTTCACCTTTATATCTTTCCATTCTTTTGGTATTTCAACTTTATGCACCTCTCCACCTTTATCCACAGCATCAAAGTTCATCTTTACAATATCTTCACCCTTGCGGCCATATGTCTTTTGAATAGCATCTTTCATTTCCTTAACTGCAAGATCGTAGGGGATCACCTCGGTAACCTTAAAAAATGCACTCTGCATAATTGTATTGGTTCGGCCACCAAGACCTATTTCTTCAGCTATTTTGGTTGCATTTATAATATAAAACTGAATATCATTTTCAGCCAAATATTTTTTCATATGGTCAGGAAGCTTATTCTTAGTTTCTTCCTCGTCCCAGATGCTATTAAGCAAAAAGCTTCCCCCTTTTTTCAAGCCTTTTAGCATGTCATACTTCTCCAGGTAAGCAGGCACATGACAGGCAACAAAGTCAGCCGAGTTAACATAGTATGGCGAACGAATAGGGCTGTCGCCAAATCTTAAGTGAGATATGGTGATACCACCTGATTTTTTACTGTCATAAGCAAAATAACCCTGGGCAAATTTATCTGTACAATCACCTATAATTTTGATAGAGTTTTTATTAGCACCGACAGTACCATCTGCTCCAATGCCATAAAATTTGGCAGCATAAATATCCTTTGGTGATACATCAATATTTTCACCAACAGGAAGAGATTTATAGGTAACATCATCGACAATACCCACTGTAAATTGGTTTTTAGGCTCAGGCAATTTTAGATTATCAAATACCGCTATAATTTGTGCCGGTGTTGTATCCTTTGAACTAAGCCCATACCTTCCACCTACAATAACCGGAGGATTTTCGGAACCATAAAAAATATCTTTAACATCAAGATACAAGGGTTCACCATTTGCTCCAAGTTCTTTTGTACGGTCTAAAACAGCAATTCTTTTTACTGTTTTAGGCAATACTTTTCTAAAGTATTTCTCAGAAAAAGGTCTGTAAAGATGTACTGTTATCAGGCCACATTTTTCACCTTTATCAATTTTGTAATCTACAACCTCTTTGATAGTTTCCGTTACCGAGCCCATTGCTATAATAATATCTTCGGCATCTTCAGATCCATAATATGTAAAAGGTTGATAGTCTCTGCCACATATTTTAGAAACTTCTTGCATATACTCTGCTACTATATCGGGTAATGCCTCGTAGAACTTGTTTGCGGCTTCCCTGGACTGGAAGTAAATATCGGGATTTTGAGCTGTACCCCTGGTTACAGGTTTTTCAGGATTGAGTGCTCTTTCACGGAATTCCTGTAAAGCTTTATAATCTATAAGCTTAGCTAATTTCTCCTTATCAGCAGGTTCTACTTTTTGTATTTCATGAGAGGTTCTAAACCCGTCAAAAAAGTGCAAAAAAGGTACTCTTGCCTTAATAGCAGAAAGATGAGCTACCGGAGCCAAGTCCATAATTTGTTGTGCACTACCGGTTGCAAGCAGACCAAACCCTGTATGTCGCGTGCTCATAACATCTGAGTGATCACCAAATATTGATAGCGCCTGGGCTGCCAAACTACGGGCCGATACATGAAAAACACCCGGCAACAATTCGCCGGAAATTTTATACATATTAGGTATCATCAACAGTAAACCCTGCGAGGCAGTATAAGTACTGGTTAAAGCACCTGCCTGTAAAGCACCATGAACAGCCCCCGCAGCACCTGCCTCAGATTGCATCTCGGTTACTGTAACCTCTTCGTTAAAAATGTTTTTATTGCCATCAGACGCCCATTGATCAATATTTTCAGCCATATCAGATGATGGGGTGATGGGATAAATAGCTGCCAGTTCACTAAACATGTATCCAACATGTGAAGCAGCATAATTACCATCGCATGAAATAAACTTTTTCTTCTTTGCCATAATCATATTGTTTTATTTAGCTTGACTTGCAAGCAATATTTATAAATATTTTATTAAATATAATTCTTTTGGGGTATAACAAATATAAAAATCAGGATATCAAACTACCTAATTTATACTATAAAGATTTGTCAAACGGAAATGCAAAAATAGCATTTTTTTGCATCTCAAATATTTATCAGCAACTATTTAAAATCATTCTAAAAAAATATCTTATTTAGCTAATCATAAAACATCCATGATACTCCAAATCTTATTTCTGCCTCCGGTATAGGATAATAAGGTATGGTATAAATTACAGGCTGATCCCACAATAATGAACCCAGGTTTTGCCACTTCACAAACAATCGCGCCCTGCTTATTTTGACATTTGCAAACATATCAAGAAAAACCTGGTGGGAAGTTTCATAATCTTGCTGAACATGAAATTGTTTATAAACCGGCATATATGATGGAGCAAAATATGGAGAATTATAACCAATATCAAAGCCCACATGCCCGTATAAAGATTTATCAAAAAGAACCAGATCAGCATAAATGGAATGATAGCTAACCAGATCAGGAAACTGTTCATAACTATCATCAGATAAATATTGATAAATTATATGATTATCAAACTTAAATACTCCAAACCCCAAAGTCGATTTTAGCCCTGCAGATGCAATTTCAAAAGACTGATCAGCTTGTTGAGGTAAGGCCTCTTTATCAAAATAATGCCAGTTATCAAGATGAAAAATGTTTAAGTCAACAGAAAGATTACTATTACCAAAATTTAATCCTGCATTAGTTATTTTTGCCTTATCAAGATCGTTAGTCCAAAAAACATAATTGCTGAAAAAATTATTCATTATAAAAGGAGCTTGTTTTTCATGATAAGACAAATTCATGTTCAACTGATTTGAATATTGTCCAATATCATCAATTTTACCACTTATACCTGTTGAAAGATCCCGGTCATTATAACCGCCGGATATATAATTATAAAAACCGCCAAAAGAAAACCTTCGCTCACGATCAGTATTAACATTTAAATCATATGTAAACTGATCAAATTCATTCTTCAAATTAAAAGGATGATGAATACTATAAAAGTCATGTTTTATAGATAAATCAAAAAATAAAGGGAAATACATTCTTTTTTGATCTAATCTGAAGTTGGAATAACCAATCTTGTTGGAGATATTATGAACTATAGTTGAATCATAGGTTTGAAGACTGTCTGTATTGGGAAATCCTTCAAAAAGGTCATAGGGACTTTCATTTTCTTCAAAAAGATAAGATTGTCGGTTATATGATGATTTGAGACTTATTCTGCCCAGGTCAACAAACCTGTCGTTATTACCTGAATAATTCTGATTCTCATTGTCAACAGACTTATTATCGCTATTTCTGTGAAAACCCAGCTGATAATATTGGTTCAGATTAATTTCGGTTTCCCTGTATCTGCCTTCGGCATTATGCAGCATCACTTCTTCGGTGTCTTCATCTTCTTCAAATTCCTCAGGGTTTGTCAAACCACCACTTTCTTCGTTTATCATTCTGTTCCATATAAAACTGCTGAGAAGCTGATACCTTTCATCATCACTAACATAATCAACAGAACCATATAAATTGGCATTATTAGATTTTATACGGCGATACACACCCGGAGCCCTGGTTAATTGATATTTCATTGACATTACCAAATTATCGCTCAACCTTTGCGAATGCAATGCATAAAACAACTGTTCAGACCTGCCAGCTGTAACATAATATAAGTCTGTAAAAACATATTCCGGCCTATAAAACTTTATATTGTCATGTGAAAAAAGATTGCCTTTATAAATATTGTCGCGTAAATACGAAAACCCATAACTTTGAGCAAGGGGATCAAATTCAAGATTACGATGTCCGTGACCAACATTACCTTTATGCGAATAAAATGATCTCTCACGATAAGCAAATTCATATCTTTGAAACTTATTGAGAGTGGTATCTACAAAATTAGGTTCAGCGATAGCAGGATTTGCAAGTTGTGATTCGTCATACCACTTTATTTCGGATGAAGGAATGAAAACAGAATCATTAGCATTAGGTTCAACCGCATGCCCCCAGTTAGTAAAAAATCCCAAAAAAGTTATCAATATAAAATTATACCTCATGATTATATATCAAACAAAATTATCCGGCAAAGGTAATAATAATTGTTATTTCTTATATCATTCATAATCTGCGGGCAAAAATTAAATTTTATAATTTTTTTATGCAGTTATTAATTTTGCAAAAACAAGTATAATTTGTATTTTTATTTTTTTTATGCAAAAATGGTAATGTTGATTTACTGATTCGTGATTGGTCAATTAAGAAAAATCAGTTACTCTTTACTCGTTGTACGGCAGCAAAATCGCGGTTTTTCGGGGTTACCTGTCACTAAAAATTTAAACACCTAAACAATAAAATATAAATTGCTGTAAAATATATTGTTAACCTAAGTTTAGTCAGATGAAACCATTAAAATTAAAAATTTTGCTGCTAGTTTCAGCTACAATAATTATTATGGGTTGTAAATTAGGGGAATCTAATAAAGATGAAGACCTTGATTCTTATATTGCTTCAAAAGCTATAGAACTTAATAGTTCAGCTGATATTGATGAGCTTATTGAAAAGGCCGGTGACAAACGTTTAATGCTTTTGGGTGAAGCTAGTCATGGCACTCATGAATATTATGTGTGGCGTGATTCTATTTGCAGGAGGCTTATAAGTGAAAAAGGTTTTTCATTTATTGCTGTTGAAGGTGATTGGGCGAGCCTATACGAATTGAATCGCTATGTTAAAGACATGGAAGGTTCAGCCGGCAGTGCGCGCGAAGTACTTAAGAATTTTGACAGGTGGCCTGAATGGATGTGGGGAAATGAAGAAGTTGAAGGATTGATCGAATGGCTCAGGGATTATAACAAAGATTTGAGTTTCGAAGACAAAGTAGGTTTTTATGGCAAAGATGTATATGATGAGTGGAATTCGATGGCTGCTCTTTACAATTTTCTTGAAAAGCATGATCAACAATTGCTTGGGGAGGTCAAAGCCCTGTACAATTGTTTTGATCCTTATGGTGAAGATAGCGGTCAATATGCACGTGCCGTAGGTCAGGGTCAACCAAACTGCAGTGAGGAAGTATCAGCGGTAGTTGATTTAATGAGGGACTCGCGCGATCGCTTTAAAGATGTTTCTGACTATGATTACTTTTATGCCAAACAAAATGCTCTTGTAGTGAAGTATGCCGAAAAGTTTTACAGAAACTCAGCAATAAGCCGTGGCCCTGATGGGTGGAACAGCCGGGTAGAATATATGTTCTTGACCGTAAACCGTTTACTTGATAAATATGGTGATGATGCAAAGGGAATAGTATGGGCTCACAATACACATGTTGGCGACGCCCGGAAAACTGAAATGAAAAACCGCGGCCAGGTAAATATAGGACAACTCTCACGTGAAGATCTGGGCCGGGAAAACGTCTTTATTACGGGATTTGGCACATATACCGGAACAGTTAAAGCAGGCAGGCAATGGGAAGGTAATATGCAAAAAATGAATGTGCCTGAAGCTCACAGAGATAGTTATGAATATCTGTTAAATAAGGTTGGCTACGATAATTTTATGCTGATCTTTGATGATCAGGATAGAGAACACGAAGAGTTGATGATTGAAAGAGGCCATAGAGCTATAGGAGTGGTATACAACCCTGAAAGAGAAGTGCCGGGCAACTATGTTGTAACTCTATTACCTGAACGTTATGACGCATTTATCTTTTTCGAAAAAACCCGGGCATTGAATCCTATAAAATAACTGAGTTATAAAGCTGTTAATTATTGCTTCTTTGCTTTTTGCAATGGTTGAGCAAAATTAATAACATTTTCAGCGTTTATAGACTTGTCGCAAAGAATGGCAAGTCTTTCTACCACATTTTTAAGTTCCCGTATATTACCTGTCCAGGTAATTTTTTTCAATTCTGCGAGTGCATATTCAGTAAACTCTTTTGCAGGCATACCGTGTTCATTACATATTTGTTTTAAAAATTGGCCGGCAAGTATTGGTATATCATCCTCCCTTTCGTTCAAAGAGGGTACATGAATAAGTATTACACTCAACCTGTGGTAAAGGTCATCACGAAAATTGTCATTTTGAATTTCTTTATGAATGTTTTTGTTTGTGGCAGCAATAACCCTTACATCTACATCTATTTCCTTTTCTCCGCCTACACGAGTTATCTTGTTTTCCTGCAATGTCCTTAAAACCTTTGCCTGGGCAGCAAAACTCATATCACCAATTTCGTCAAGAAAAAGTGTTCCGCCGTTAGCAAGCTCAAAATTTCCCTTTTTTTGCTTAACCGCACTGGTAAATGAACCCTTTTCATGCCCAAAAAGCTCGCTCTCTATTAATTCTGAAGGTATGGCAGCACAATTGACTTCAATAAATGGTTTTTTTGACCTATGACTAAATTCATGAATTTGTCTTGCTACAAGCTCTTTCCCTGTCCCGCTCTCTCCGGTAATAAATATTCTTGCATCAGTGGGAGCTACCCGTTCTATCATTTTACGGATCTTTATAATCTCTTGCGACTCACCGATCATCTCATAATTTTTGCTAACCTTTTTTTTCAAAACTTTTGCTTCAGTAACCAATTGAGTCTTATCTGTAGCGTTGCGTATAGTTATCATCAACCTGTTTAAATCAAGCGGTTTGCTGATAAAGTCAAAAGCGCCCTTTTTAATACACTCAACTGCAGCATCGATAGTACCATGGCCTGAAATCATAACCACGGTAGAGTCAGGTGATTTATTCTGTAACTTTTCAAGCACTTCAATGCCATCCATCCTGGGCATCTTAATATCACACAGTATTACATCAAAATTATCAGACTCGGCTTTTTCCAAACCATCGAAACCATCTTCAGCAACATCAACATCATATTTCTCATATTCAAGAATATCTTTTAATGTCCTGCGGATGCTTGCCTCATCATCTATAACTAATATTTTTGCCATACTATTATTTTAACAAAAAATGGTTTAAAAACAAAAATTAATAAATAGTTTTAACCGGTGTAACTGATAAAACAATTTACTCAACCTTCCATTCACCATCAATCTTGCGCAAGAAAACATCTTGTTCAGCAGGGCCGAATTTACAACGTACAATTGCTTTATCACCATCAACATGCTCATCCAATATCTCCGGCAGTCCACCACTTCTTTTCATCCCCCGCGAACGAAACTCAATTACTTCTTTAACAAATTCCCTGTCATCTTTACCAGCCGACAACGACATGACAGTTTCTATATCTTTATCAAATATAGCCTGATGATACTTTTCAACAACTTCCGAAGGACTATCATAAGATGATCCACAACCAACAAAAAGACCAAAAACAATCGCTACGCAAAATAAAATGTTTGTTTTTTTCATATGAAATTATTTTAATTTAAATGTTTATAAAATGCCTGTTAGAAAGTTTTACAAATCTACATAACATTTTATTTTTTTAATATCGTGATTTACTGAAATAATTAATTTTTTGAAAAAGTAGAATTTTAATTCAATATCAATTGACAAAATCATCAATAACAGTATTGAAATCAGCACCTTAACCGACTAGAAAAATTGATTAATCAAAGCTATAAGGGTTAAAAAACCCTGAAGTTAAATAAAATCCTAACATCAAGATTAAAAGATCTTTATAAAAACCTGGTCAGCAGGTATATTTAATTTCAAAAAATTTATTACTAAATAAAATTAATCACTGAACAATTTTATTTGCATTTTTGTACTTCAGATATATAACATTGCAACTTTAAAAAAATGGTTATGATAGACATTATATAGATTCTTTAAAACTTTGCATTAGAAATTATTTTTGCTTATAAAAAATTTAAGTTAATTCTAAATTTTGTAGTATTTTATACAATTCAGTAACAAGTTTTTATATTATTTTATGATTACTAATAAGATTATCTTCAACTTATGGGCTAAAGTATGCCTTGTATTATTTTTTTCTTTTACTTTTACTTTAAATGCTGAACGTCCATTAACATATTTTCTTGATGACATTGAATATGATTCAAACATTCCCAGTCCCTGTAGTTTTTTCGGATACCAGGTTGGTGAGTGGCATCTGAATCATACTTTGCTTGTTCAATATATGGAGAAAATTGCCGCAACATCTGATCGGGCTATTTCTTACGAATATGCCCGTTCACATGAATATCGACCTTTAATGCATTTGGTAATCACCTCTGAGGAAAACCAGGAAAACCTTGAATCTATTCGTCAAAAACATTTGGCATTGACTGATCCCGAAGTATCGGCTGGCATTGATGTAAGTGATATGCCGTCAGTAGTATTGTTAGGCTATGGAGTACATGGAAATGAACCCAGTGCTCATAATGCTGCACCTTTAATTGCTTATTATTTGGCGGCTGGAAAGGATGAAAAAGTTCAAGAGATTCTTGACAACATTGTTATTATTATAGACCCATCTTTAAATCCTGACGGTCAGGATCGATATGCCAGCTGGGTTAACAGGCACCGCAGCAAGACTCTTAATCCTGATCCAAATAACCGGGAATTTCATGATGTATGGCCCGGATCGAGAACAAACCACTATTGGTTTGATTTAAACAGGGATTGGCTTCCTGTGCAACATCCTGAAAGCAAAGGACGTATCAATGCTTATCATAAGTGGAAACCAAATATTAGCACTGACCACCATGAATTTGGCGCCAATAATACATTTTTCTTCCAGCCAGGAGAACCTGCACGGGTTAATCCCCGCACTCCCCAGCGCACTGATGATTTAACCCTTGAAGTTGCTAAGTATCATGCCGCTGCTTTTGATGAGATAGGTCAGACTTACTATACACAACAAGGGTTTGATGACTTCTACTATGGTAAAGGTTCTACTTATCCTGATGTTCAAGGCAGTATAGGTATTCTTTTTGAACAAGCTTCCAGTCAGGGATATACTAGAGAAACTATTCACGGGGAACTTGATTTTCCTGAAACAATACGTAACCAGGTATTGGTATCACTTTCCAGTATTGAAGCAGGACTGGAAATGCGTGAAACTTTATTGAATCACCTGCGCTGGTTTTACTCTTCAGCCATAGAGCAAGCAAATCAGGAAGATACTGAAGCATATATTTTTGGTGATACAAAAGATCAGGGTAAAAACAAACATCTCCTTGAAATACTTATGGCACACGAAATTGAATTTTATGATATAAACCAGGAAGTAAGTATTGGTGATTCTAATTTTAAACCGGGAAATGCCTGGATAGTACCTCTAAAACAACCACAATACCGCCTGGTACAGTCAATGTTTGAAAAAGTATTGACATTTCAAGACAGTATATTTTATGATGTATCCACATGGACAAAGCCCCTGGCTTTCAATACGCCTTATGAAAAAATTACATCATCAAGAGAGTTAAGTAACATAAAAGGGCAGCAGGTAAAGGATATAAGTATGCCACATGGCAAACTTGCAGAAGATAAAAGTAATGTTGGCTATTTATTCAAATGGAATGACTATTATGCACCTAAAGCATTGTACTATTTACAAAAAAATGATATGAGGACCCATGTAGCCACATCTCCTCTTACAATGAAATTTGAGGGTGAGTCAACGAGTTTTGGTTATGGAACAATATTTGTTCCGGTTAAAACCCAGGATATTGAAGCAGAAGAAGTTTATGAAATGGTTGGAAAAGCTGCCAATCATGCCGGCATTGACATACATTCAGTAGAGACAAGCCTGGTTGATGATGGCATACATTTGGGCAGTCCAAGTTTTTCTTCTCTTGATAAACCGGAGATATTAATGTTGATCGGCTCAGGTACCAGCAGCAGAGAAGCTGGTGAAATCTGGCATCTTCTTGATCAACGTTTTATTATGCCTGTTACAAAAGTCGAATTAGAACGCTTTGGTAGAATTGATATAGGACAGTATAATACTATTGTTATGGTTTCAGGCTCATACAACAGGCTGGGTGAATCAGACCGGGAAGAGCTAAAACGTTGGGTGGAAAATGGTGGTACTATCATTGCCCAGAGAACTGCAAACAAATGGTTGGATGAGCATGAATTTATAGATATAGAATTCGTCTCAACACCTGACGAAGATGAAGAAGCTGAAATGCTGCCATATAAAAAGCGGAGAGATTATTATGGCTCCAGGAGGATTTCAGGTTCTATATTCCGGGCAAAGATAGATACTACTCATCCTATTGGTTATGGCTTTCACCGGGAAAAACTCCCTGTTTTTGTTTCGGGCACACTTGCCGCAGAACCTGCCGACAGTCCTTTTGCCAATCCTTTATTATTTACAGAAAACGCGATTATGAGTGGTTATGCATGGGAGCCTTATAAAAACCTTAAAGACCATACAGCAGGTGTGATCGTAAATCAAAAAGGTAGCGGAAAAATCATATCTTTTATCGATAACCCAAATTTCCGGGGATTTTGGTTTGGAACAAACAGGTTATTTATGAACGCATTGTTTTTTAATCAAATAATGAGAAACTAATCAAAACTACCAAAAACTTCAAACTTCGCAATTTATAGGTTTATTTTTTTACACTAAACGGATTGTTCCCAACAACATTATATTACAATAATTTGCCATTTGAGAAAATAATTGTCAATGAGCAGTCGTACAGGATTTTATATGACAAATGTCATTATTTAGCAACCGGGTTAAGATGCAATTATCGAAGAAACAACAAATCCTTATGCATTTTTTTCGCTTATAATTAATAATGCAGCAAAGATAAAAACAGATAATACACCATCTTTTTCGGAAACAACAATGGAAATACTGTCCGGGCAGAAAAAAATATGTAAACCAAAACCTTTAAATTTATATCACTCGTTATAAAGCTGTTATTTCAGATTTTTATATTGTCTGTAACAATTTAAAATAGCTTGATATACTTGATATTCTTTTGCATTTACAATAAACTCATAACTCAGGTTGCAATAATCGATAAAATCATAAATTTCTGCTTCGTCTTCCAGGCTGGTTAACCTCCTGACAACTTCCGGGTTGACAACCCGGGCTATTTCGTCCTGCCTGTCGGCTTCTGCTTTAACTTCGCGGTATTTTCGTCTTTCTCTTCCGCTTTGGCTAAATTGTTCATAAAGCATTGTAATTGGACCAGGAACAGCAACCCCAAAACCCTCACTGGTTGGAGCTAAATAAAGCCTTTCAGGAAGATCCACATCAATTGGTGGTAAAGTATCTTCAATTTTATCATCATCAAAATGAATAAAGGCTTGTTTAAATTCAGAATAAGTAGAATAAGGAAAAACATCCACCCCGGGCAATCTGTAAACCCTTTTTCTAAGCTCCATTACTATATGATCTTCTTGCCTGAAAAAATCCTCTGTAACATAAACAGTATCATTCTTAAAACCAACTGCTTGAAACATAATGCTATCACCTTCCATAATATTTATGCCAAAACTCCCATCATCACCGGTTGATGTCCCCCTAATCTGGGTAAGATTTATCACGTGAGCGTTTTTTATTGCAGTAGAATCTTCCTTTGATATAACCACACCTGAAAGTCTTTTTTGTTTATCATTACCATAGGAAATAATACAACATGAAAGAACCATCATAAAAACCACGACCCTTATTAACCAACTATCTAAATAAAAAAAATTACTCAATATCCTGATCTTTTTTCAAATTTAAGTTTATTAATAATATAAAAATACAAAAGGATTAATTAAATTTCAAATCTTATATCGACCTAAAGAAAAAAATATTTTGTCAAAATTAATAAATAAGTAAAAAATTTATCTGAAAGGTTTATTTTTGTGAAAATTTATTCAATAAAATAATCTTAAAAAAATATAAATTAAAACTTGGAAAAATGCCTAAAGAAAAAAAGAATGTAATAATTATTGGAGCTGCCGGGCGCGACTTTCATAATTTTAACACTTATTACAGGGGCAATGAAAATTATAATGTAGTAGCATTTACAGCCGCTCAAATCCCTGACATAGATGGACGAAAATATCCGGCTGAACTTGCAGGTGACTTGTATCCTGAAGGTATTCCTATTTATTCAGAAGATGAGCTTACAAATCTTATTAAAAAACACGATATTGATGAATGCGTGTTTTCTTATAGCGATGTATCATACAACAATGTAATGAATCTTGCTTCGATTATAAATGCTGCCGGGGCAGATTTCAAAATTTTAGGCCTGGATACTACTATGCTTAAATCTTCGAAACCAATTATTGCTACCGGTGCAGTTAGAACAGGAGGCGGAAAAAGTGAAGCGTCAAGAAGGATTATTAACATCCTGAGAAAACATGGAGTTAAGGCTGTTGCAGTAAGGCATCCAATGCCATATGGCGATTTGGTAAAGCAAGCAGTTCAACGCTTTGATAAAATTGAAGATCTAAATTTACATGAATGTACTATTGAAGAAATGGAAGAATATGAACCACATATTAACCGTGACACCATAATTTATTCAGGTATTGACTACGAGGCAATTTTGTGTGAAGCCGAAAAAGAAGACTGTGATATTATCTTATGGGACGGTGGAAATAATGACTTCCCGTTTTACAAACCTGACCTTATGATCACAATGGTTGATCCACAACGTGCAGGACATGAACTTGAATATTTCCCCGGTGGAACTACGCTTCGTATTGCCGATGTGGTTGTTGTAAATAAAATTGAAAGTGCAGATCTTGACGACCTGCTTCTTGTAAGAAATAATGTCGCAAAAATAGCTCCCGCTGCAATTGTTATAGATGCTTGTTCACCAACATTCGTTGATAATCCTGAAGTAATAAGAAACAAGAAGGTTCTTGTGATCGAAGAAGGCCCAACCGTTACACATGGAGATGTTAAGTATAGTTATGGAAGCATAACAGCTAAAAAACATGGAGCCGCTGAACTGGTTGACCCAAGACCTTATGCCGTAGGTAAAATTAAAGAAACATTTGAACAATACCCTAACATAGGGCCGGTACTTCCATCAATGGGATATAGCAAACAACAAGTTGAAGACTTGAAAAAAACAATTGAAAACACTCCATGCGATCTTGTTATAATTGCAACACCTATTGACCTTAACAGGGTTATTAAAATTTCTAAGCCTAACTTAAAAATAGGTTATGAGTTGGAAGATTTTGGCAAACCAAACCTCAATGAGGTTATTTGCAATTTCCTTAAAGAGAAAAACCTTATAAAGGATGATTGTGCTTGTAATTAATTGAAAAAACGGCTTTTTTGCCGTTTTTTTTTTATCAACCATATCATATTATGATTATATAAACATCAAAACAAAAACAGATGAAAAACAAAAGCCTGATCAGCATCAACGATTATTCGAAAGAAGATCAATTAAAAATTTTGGAAGTAGCGGAAGAATTTGAAAAAAAACCTGTACAAAACATTCTGCAAGACCACGTTATTGCCAGTTTGTTCTTTGAACCCTCAACACGTACCAGGCTAAGCTTTGAAAGCGCAGCAAATCGTTTGGGTGGTAAGATTGTTGGTTTTTCTGAGGCATCAAACACAAGTGTAAAAAAAGGTGAATCATTACGTGATTCTATACTTACTGTTGCCAACTACTCAGATTTGATCATAATGCGCAATCCTTTGGAAGGTAGTGCCAGATTTGCATCAGAAATATCTCCGGTACCAATTATTAATGCCGGTGACGGATCAAATCAACACCCTACACAAACATTATTGGATTTATACTCGATCAAAAAAACCCAAAACAAACTGGAAAACCTGCATGTTGCCTTTATAGGTGACCTGAAATACGGACGCACCGTGCATTCACTGGTTATTGCTCTTTGTAACTTTAATACTACATTTCACCTGGTTTCACCGCAGGAATTAAAACTGCCAAGCTCAGTAAAAATGTTTATCAAAGAAAAAAATCTTGAATACAACCAATATGTGGATATTGAAGACGTAACAGAAAAGGCTGATGTTTTATATATGACTCGTATTCAAAAAGAAAGGTTTTCAGACCCACTTGAATATGAACGTATCAAAGACTTTTACGTTTTGCGTAAAAACATGATCGAAAATACTAAAGAAAACCTTACAATAATGCACCCACTGCCTAGAGTTAACGAAATAGAAATCGAAGTAGATAAAAGCCCAAAAGCCTATTATTTCCAACAAGCTCTTAATGGCGTATATGTCAGACAAGCTCTTATATCGCTTATTCTTGGACTTAAATAAATTAATTAATTCAAATTATTTCATTTTATATAACACGGATAAAAAACACACCTATGAGTGAAAAAGTAAAAGAATTAAAAGTATCAGCCATTCAAAATGGAACTGTTATAGATCATATACCTGCCAATGCATTATTTCAGGTTATCAGAATATTAAAGCTCGAAAGGTTTGAAAATATGATTCTGTTTGCAACTAACCTTGAAAGTAAAAAATATGGTAAAAAAGGTATTATAAAAGTTAGCAATAAATTTTTCAAACCTGAAGAAGTAAACAGGATAGCCCTGGTAGCCCCCCATGCTACAATGATTGAAATAAGAGACTTCCAGGTAGTGAAAAAAATAATAGTGGAAATACCCGACAAAATAAACGGAATTGTAAAATGCTTTAACCCCAACTGTATTACAAATCATGAGCAGATAATACAAAAATTTACTGTAACCGATAAAGAAGATTTAAGGATAAAATGCCACTATTGTGAAAAAATAACTGTTAAAAACAACATGTCATTCTTATAAACTTTACAAGTTAAATCAGGCAATTATTTCCCCTGCTTATAACCATAATTCTATGACAAAACCATTATTTTGCAAACTGTCGAGAAAAAAATAAAATATTGGGTTTAATTTTAAAATATTATCTATATATTTGATCTCTGTTAAACCTTTTTAATACAAGTCTTATGCTTGTTAAAACATTCGGGAGTACTGTTCAGGGGGTCAATGCAACATTAATAACTGTTGAGGTAGACATTACCCAGGGAGTCAGTTTTCATATGGTTGGGCTACCCGATAATGCTGTAAAAGAAAGTCACCACAGAATCAGTTCAGCTTTAAAAAACAATAATTATCGCATACCCGGCAAAAAAATTATTGTTAACATGGCTCCTGCCAATATTCGTAAAGAGGGTTCTGCCTACGATGTGACAATTGCCATAGGCATACTTGCAGCCAGTGGCCAAATAAAGCCCGACAACGTAAACAAATACCTTATAATGGGTGAACTATCCCTTGATGGCAGTTTAAAACCAATAAAAGGTGCTTTGCCTATAGCTATTCAGGCTCGCAAAGAAAACTTTGCCGGCTTTATCCTTCCGGCTTCCAATGCCAGGGAAGCAGCCGTTGTTAACAACATAGATGTTTATGGTGTAAATACTATAACTGATGTTATAGAGTTTTTCAATGACAAAAAAAAGCTTAGCCCCCTTAAAATCAATACACGCAAAGAATTTATGTCGCGCCTGAACAATTATGAAGTTGATTTCTCTGAGGTAAAAGGTCAGGAAAACATTAAGCGAGCCTTTGAAGTGTCGGCAGCAGGAGGACATAACCTGATTATGATAGGGCCGCCCGGTTCGGGAAAAACTATGTTGGCAAAACGTTTACCCACCATATTACCTCCTCCCACTCTACAGGAAGCATTGGAAACCACAAAAATACACAGCGTTGCAGGTAAATTGGATGAAAATGATTCTTTACTGTCAGTCAGGCCTTTCAGAGCTCCTCACCACACTATCAGTGATG